>CANHVD010000060.1 GCA_947463775.1 Planctomycetaceae bacterium
CGAGATCCGTTTGATCCGATGGAAAAGGCCTTTCACGATCTCGGCAATTCTCGGCTGGCAAAGACGGAACACCTTCATGCCGACTGGTCTCTGGAGCGAGGCTATCCTTTGTCGCCGAGCCTGCTGGCGATGTCGCATGTCTGGAAGTCTCCGACCGGGAAGGATTATGTTCTGGCTGCAAAAGGTGCACCAGAGGCCATTGCTGACTTATGTCATCTGGACGCTGATCGTACGAAGAAAATCGGCGAAGACGTCGCCGCAATGGCGTTGGATGGCCTTCGAGTTCTCGGCGTCGCAAGCGGCCGGTTTTCGAGTCCGACGTTGCCGGGTGAACAGCACGATTTCACGTTTGAATTCCTGGGGCTCGTGGGCCTTGCCGATCCGATACGAGCCACAGTGCCTGCCGCTGTTGAAGAATGTTACACCGCCGGAATTCGCGTGGTGATGATCACCGGCGACCACCCAGCCACCGCCAAAAGCATCGCGATGCAGGCGGGGATACGACCGCTGAACGAAATCATGACGGGCGCTGATCTCGAACAGTTGGAAGACGCCCAACTGCAGCAAAGAGTGCGGGCGATCAACGTGTTTGCTCGGATGGTCCCGGAGCAGAAACTACGACTGGTCAACGCACTCAAGTCCAACGGTGAAATTGTCGCGATGACCGGCGATGGTGTTAACGATGCTCCGGCGCTGAAGGCTGCTCACATCGGCATAGCCATGGGGGGACGAGGCACCGACGTTGCGCGGGAGGCCGCTTCACTGGTTCTGCTTGATGATGATTTCGCGTCGATTGTTCATTCCGTTCGCATGGGACGAAGGATCTACGATCACTTGCAGAAGGCGATGACCTATATTGTCGCCGTCCATGTCCCGATCGCCGGGATGTCGATTGTCCCGGTGCTGCTCGGCGGACCGATCGCCTTGATGCCCGTGCACATTTTGTTTCTGGAATTGGTGATTGATCCAGCGTGCTCGGTCGTTTTCGAAGCGGAGCCAGAAGATGCTGGTGTGATGAATCGGCCGCCGCGTGATCCCAAAGCAAACTTGTTTGGTAGCCGGTTGCTGGGGCTCGGTTTGCTACAGGGTTTGACTGGCTTCCTGATTGTTCTGGCCATCTATCTATCAGCACTATGGGGCTGGCTGAAAACTGACGATGCGATCGCGCTAAGTTTCACGACGCTGGTCCTGGCCAATCTGGGACTGATCTTCGCCAACCGTTCCTGGACTCGCACGATCTGGTCCACAATGAAGGTTCCGAACGCCGCTCTGTGGTGGGTGGTTGGTGGCACAGTTTTGTTTCTCGGTGCAACGCTCTACGTGCCGTTCCTGCGACGACTTTTTCACTTCTCCACGCTGCACATGAACGATTTGGCGCTTTGCCTGGCCGGGGGATTTGTAAGCGTCATCTGGTTTGAAGGGATGAAGATGCTTCGACAGAAGTCGTGATTATGAACCGGTTATCGGCAACATCAGTTTGTATTGATTCGTCGACCGCCGACAAGTGACAGGACTGCCAGCGCGAGGAACACAAAAAAGCAACCCTTCGCTGCTCCATAAGCCATGCCGCCTACCAGACCGAATCCCATCGCAGCAGCAATCAATGCGATGATCATAAAAGTGACTGCGTAACCCAACAGAAATCTCCTCTTAACAGTTTTCCGGATCATTGAAGCCATGAACCTTCATGCCTTCCGCTTCGAACACTCACATTAAAGCAGGATGCACGCCAATTCGGATCGAGTGACAACCCGTGATAAATCGTTGTGTTTCACCATCGCGTGGCGTTCCGGCTGCACGGCCCGATCCAACAGCGATCATTGCGAACGATGATCGATCAGCCAACACAACTTTTCACCGGCGATGAAGATTCAAGGCACAGGCGATCATTTTCAGACTCTCTGAAAAAACCAGCGGCCGAGAATCGCTATCGTTTTGCTTCTATCCGTACCCACAGACTGCCATCTTTGATCGAAGGAGCGCCACGCATGCGCGACATGCGTTCGAGCAAAATGTGCTATCGGGTTTGGGAGTGTTAACGCGTTATCAATAGAAAGCGACTTCAGCGAATTCGTTGCTTGACTGGCCCACAGTTGTGAACCGAACGCAAACGCGGTCCGGCGATCGAGCCAGCCGGATTCGACCTTAGACGTCGGCAACGGCACGCTCAGATTGTGCTTCGATTCGAACAACCTACCCGGCAGACTCGACGGAGGCCACGATTCTGTAAGGCACCGGCACCACAACTGCTATGAGATCAGACGGGATGCAAACACCAATTTAGTTCTTAATCGTTCAGGAGTCGAATCATGTCAGCAGACAACCTGCCCCGCAGTGGAAAAATCAAGTACGGAATTCTTGGATGGCTCATCGGGCTGCCGATCCCCATTGTCATTATCCTGCTGTTTGTCCGAGGGTGCGACTTCTAAGAACACCTGACTAAGCCGCGACTGGCTTCCGAGCAAAGCTCTGAGAAAGTATTTAGCGAAGCGTGTCTGTCCCGGTGTTGTTAGAGCCACAAAAGAACGCTCATGGCGAAGAGCCGCAAAACGTCAACTGCTGTGAATTCGTGAAGCATAGGGACATTCCCTGAGGACGGCGCTTCGCGACTCAGAAATCCGGCCATTGCCCGGGACTTCACTGTCGCGTTCTTCCAACGAGCTTCAATGAGAAGAGATTAAGAATGGTCAATGAGACGGTTTTGGAAGAGAACTGGAACGAGATCAAAACAACGTTGAAATCCAAGTGGGAGCAGTTGTCGGACCACGATCCGCAAGGATTTAAGGGATAGGCTGACCAACTTGTCCAAGTGATTCAACGTCGCACCGGTGAGGCCAAAAACGCAATCGAGAATCAGCTTGAAGAGATGATCTCGCCAGGCCGGCCGTATCAGAAACAAGTTGGAAAACACTTTTCCGGTGCTGCGTCGCAGGCGGGCGAAGCTTGCGAGGAAGGCTATGACCTCGCGGTCCAAAAGCTGGCCGATGGATACAAATTGGCAGCGCGTTATGCGAAAGAGAATCCGGGTGCAGCCGTCGCCATTTTGTTTGGAAGCGGACTGTTGGCCGGACTCGGTGTGGCGATGCTGATGCGTCGCAGATAGTGGCGTTGACGACGACGGTCGAAAAACGGATGACGATCAATGGTGTCCCTGTGACGGGGACGCCGTTTTTCATTTGGCGGTGTTCGCATTCAACTGGTCGCTCACAGATCAAGCTAGCTGCGCATCGACCTGGTCAGCACATTGTGACACGTCTTACGTGAAGAACAGCAAATGAGTCATCGCGGAATCTTCATTTGATTCAGGCCGAGATACCCGTCATTCGTGGGACAGCATCATGCCCCGTCGCAGCGCACACTCAAACGACCGACCTGGCACGACGTGTGCTTAGTCAGTTCTCAGACATTGGGCTCTGGCAGAACGAAAACATCGCGCGAGCCAATTTCTAAGGACACTTTCTTTAGTTTGAATTGCACACGCATTACGAGGAGCAAGAACATGTCGGTTCAGAAGCGAGAGAATTCATCGGCCGTCAAGGAACTTCGAAACGAAGATCCACTATCCGGCCAAGCTGGCGCGCATCCGGTTGGCACGGGTGTCGGGGCAGCACTGGGTGGAGCGGCGACTGGAGCTGCTGCGGGCGCTGTCGCGGGACCTATTGGAGCTGCAGTCGGAGCGGCTGCTGGCGCAGTGGCTGGCGGTTTGGCCGGCAAGAGCGTTGCAGAAAGTTACGATCCGACTGTCGAAACTGCGTATTGGCGCAACGAATACAATCAGCGTCCTTACTACTCGAAGGACTACTCGTTTGAAGACTACGAGCCGGCGTATCGTGCCGGGTTTGAACCGCGGACGAGCGGTTCGGCTGCCACGTGGCAGGATGCCGAACCTGAGATCCATGCTAGTTGGGAAAAACGAAACCTTCAGTCGAAGCTGACGTGGAACCAGGCAAAGCACGCCGCTCAGGATGCCTACAACCGAGTTCATACGCGGTCGAACAAGCCACGGTAAACTGATTCTGGACTTGAAAAGTCGGCAGATCAGCGACTGTGCATAAACAGTCGTTGTGAGAGTGCGGCAGGTTTCTGCCGCACTCGTTCTTTGATCCAGTTGTTCATCTTGAGACCTCGCCAACTGAATTGCCACGAGCTATCGGCATAAGTCCTCCGGATGCTTGGTCGCATCTGAAAAGAGAGGGCTCTCGATAAGCTGAAACCGCTTCTCAGGCCTCCGCAAGAAGATTTCAGGCAAGCTTGGGCCGCAGGAAACCGGACACTTCCTCTTTTGTCACAACGGCGATGCGACACGAGTGCTGATCGACGTTTCACTTCTTCAGACTGAGCAGCTCCCCGAAGCTGAGATCCCGAACCTCGCGAGTCAAGGCCCTTGATTTATTTGCTAACGAAAAGCCAGCGAGGCATTTGCGTGCGGAATGTGAACTGGCCTCAGAGTCGTTCAGGTTCTTGAATTGCCGCTCAGGAAAGGGGGGAGCCGGCCACTCTGATGAGAGTTCCAACTCCCTCCAGCGAGACCGATCGACGCAACTTTGCTCCCTCCGTTCGCTGCCCCGGTCACATCGCCGTCACATCGCCCGGTAGGGCGAAGGAATTGGTGCCAAGGCCCTCAGATGCGGTCGCATTAATGTCGCTCTAAACATCTTTTCAACCCAATGTCATGAGTGCGAGAATCCACTGATCGCTCAAGACGTAGACCTCGCCGCTGGCCAGCGATAGACTGTTTCCATCATTCATCCCTTGCTTTTCTAAAAACCATCGACGGAACCGCTGTGTTTCGCGTGATTGTTTCCACAGGCACCCTACATGATGCGATCACTTTGCCTGCGGTTTATGTGCTCGGCGATTGCTTCCCTTTGTGTGGCAGACGAAACACCACAATCTAACGTCGCTGAATCGCTCGCCGAAATCACGACTGACGAAGGAGCAGTCCGCGAGGCCATTGGCCGAAGCTTGCCTTTTCTAAAAACGGCAGGTGTGGCATGGATGGAGGAACGCAGTTGCATGTCGTGTCATCACGTTCCATTTCTTCTTTGGACCCATCGTGCTGCAGCGGCCAAAGAGTTCGATATCGATTCACAGAAACTGTCTGATTGGGAAGCATGGTGCATCAAGGACTCGCTGGAACAACGAAACCTGTATCGGCTGCAAAGCTACGAACTGGGCAAAATCGACGCCGCAACTCTGCCATCGACAGTTCAGCAAAAACTGAAACCACTGATCGAAACGCCATTCAAAATGCTGGACGAGTTCCGTAAGGAATTGACGTCGGTGCTGACCGAAGAGGAACTGAAGTTATACGAACCTGTAATCATCAAGGCCGCAGAACGAGCAATCAATGCTCCGGATCGCACCGGCGGTGGCCTGGATGTTCTCGGCCAATTACTGCTCAGCGGGCATGGATCGTCAAGTGAATTGCAGAAGCCGGAGTTTCGCGATGGCGTGATTGGTCTCATGGGGCAACTGCAACAGTCAGACGGTTCCTGGGTGCCCGGTAATCAGTTTTTGACGATGCGGCAATGGTCACAACCTGTCGCCAGTCAATCCACAACGATGTGGGCTGCCATTGCTCTGGGCGAATACCATGCTTCGAGAGACGTGAACCATGTCGCCATTGAGAAATCCATAGCCTGGCAACTGGCACAACCGCCGGCCGCGGACAACTATGAATGGCTTGCCACTCGTTTATTGTTCGCAAAGCATTATGGTTCCGCCGACGAAGTTGAAAGGTTCCGGCAGCAGTTGATTGCCGCTCGGAACGCTGATGGCGGCTGGGGCTGGCAGAAAGGTGTGCCGAGCGATCCGTTTACGACCGGCCTTGCCATGTATGTTCTGGCAAATGTCTGCCCTCGTGAAGCTGTTGCAGAAATTCAATCGGCCCGCTCATTTCTACTGACGTCCCAACAACCGGACGGTTCATGGCACACGCCATCAAAGAACATCAGCGACACGACCGATCCGGAGCGACTCAATGCTCGCGACGAAATCTATCATTATTGGGGGACGGCCTGGGCTACACTCGGACTGCTGGAATCACTTGCATCACCATCTGATTCACGTTGAGCCGCGACTTGTTTCCTGCGTGTCCCTAAATGGCTGACGGAATTTCAGCCGCCCACTTTGCTGGCGTTTCGAGTAGCCTCGGTGGCACGAAGTTGGACGTAGGATCCCGACAACATTCGATCTTCGTGATCGGTGCCGGCCTTGATGATGATCGCGGATGCGTCCAGCAGCTTCTTTTGAGACACGTTGATACCGTAACAGCGAGTCTGACACAGACCGCAACCGACGCATTTGTCATCGATCATCAAAGGCGCCAGAAATCCTGTCCCCTCAATTGGCTGTCCTGCATCATCAACTTCGGTGCCCACCTGAGTGAATTCGATCGCATTGTAGCCGGCCGAGGTACACTCATCGACACAAAGCTGACACGCTTCTATTCCAGCATGAGGAAGGCAGGTTTGCACATTGATGAACGCGAGCCCCATGCGAGCGTGCCGTTTCTCTTCCAACGGCAACGCGCGAATGGCCCCGGTGGGACAAACCTGACCGCAGCCGTTACAACTGGAAGCGCAGCCAGCCCAGTCGGCGTTGACGTAGGGCGTCCAGAGTCCTTCAAGCCCCTGCTGAAAGCCAAGAGGTTGCAGCACATCGCTGGGGCACGCCTTGAAACATTCGCCGCAGCGAATGCACATCTGCAAAAACTCACGTTCCGGAACACTTCCCGGAGGACGGACCAATCGAAGTGAATCGGGTGCATCAAGATTCGCGCCAAACGACTTTGTTGTGACTGCTGCCGCGACACCAGCGGCGACGGACGAAGCCACTCCAATTCCTGCCGAAAGAAAACCGCGTCGTCCAAGATGCGTCTCATGCGTTGGCGGTTCATTCACCGTCTTCAAATCGAGAGTCGCCCAGCGTCCAACAAAAGTGATCGCCTGGGTCGGACATACGCCGCCACAGGTCTGGCAGAAGGTGCAGTCCGTGGTCCGAGTCGTGAAGTCAGGTTTGATTGCATCGAAGGGACAGATTTCGACGCACTTATTGCAATGAATGCAGGACGACTCCACCTTGCGCTCGGTGACTCTCAGCAGATTCCCAAGCGAGAAAACGGCTCCGCTCGGGCACACATACTTGCACCAGAATCGAGGTCGCATCAGCCCCAGACACAGCACGCCGATGAATAGCACGATCGACAGGAAATGTCCCAAATGTATTGGTGGAACCTGATGCCATCCGTTCGCCGATCCGTTTTGAAACGGCGCTACGACGAACAACAGGCCTCGAGTGATCACTGGAATGGCCGCCACAAATCCGCTCAACAAGACACCAAAGCACGCGGAAACCAGAACTCCCAGCAGAATGTAATACTTGATGTGTACCCACCAACCATCACCAGAAACGCGAAACCGTTTGACTCGACTGCCGACCAGCCAGTCAAACAAATCTATCAGCGTCCCAAGCGGACACAAGTAACCGCAAAATCCGCGCGGGATGAAAACGCAAACAGCCAGAATGACTGCCGCACTGACGAGAGACCAAACCCACGCGCGCGATGCAATTCCGGTGGAGAGGCTGACGAGAGGATCGATCGACAAAAACAGTTCCGCTGCGACGTCTTCTTTGTCAGCCAGATTGTCAGCGTAGTGAGACGGCCATGATGCCGGATCCCGAGGATGCACGGACACCGGTCCAATCGTGAGCGAAAGCAATTCGAGCGAGGTCGCGTCGGCTTCCGCTGATGGCGTGAGTTGAATCCCGGCGTCACTGACGGATCGCACAATGAAAGGGACAGACTGCACGTCCTCATCAGGAGAAACCGATTCGGCGGAATCATCTCGAAGAAATACAAGTCCCCCTACGGAAACCTTCTGCTCCAACGGTTGCTCGCGGACAATTTCGATCTGCTGTGCCGTCAGATCAAATGTCGACGGCGTCCATCCTGTCGATTGCCATCCAGGTTGTGCGTCGTACGGCCAGCAGACCCACAGGAATTGCCAGAGAAAAAACGTAAAGCACGCGGCTTGAACGAGGCGGCGCAGCGGGCTGGAATACCAGACCGGTCCAAGCCAGCGAAGCACCTTGCGGATTCGCCCGCGCAACTTGGTGTCACGACTGGAAAACCATGACGCAGGAAATACTCGCGCGGCCATACGCCTGACAGCGCCGATGGATCGATCATCGCGATCAGGCTTTGCTTTGCGAAGGTAGGGCAGAAACCAGTCGAAACGCATAGATTATCGTCCGCCCGCCATGGCCTTCGCCGTTGCGTTGATGATCGCTTCTGACGTAATCGTCGCTCCGGTCGTCGCATCCACGTCTTTGAATGACTGCCTCGCAACAATCTTTTTCGGCGTGTCTGTGATGGACGAATAAAACTGTTTCTCGCGATGCTGAATCACTCGCACATCCTCGATACGCCCGTCCTTCACGACAACTTCCACTTTCACTTCGGCTTCATATCCGATACTGCTGGAAGCATATGTGCCGTCCTTCACCTGCTTCGGATCAAGCGTATAGAATTTGATCGCCGCAAGACTTGATTCTGCCCGTGCCTTGTCGCGTTTGCGGTGCGGCTTTTCGGCTTCGTCGGGGTTGATGGCCGCAATGGCTTTGCGGTAATAGTCTTCTGCATCCTTCAGTCGTCCTGCAACTCGACAGGCATCGCCCGCATAGAGAAAACAGACGCTCGCTTCTCCGGATTTACTAAAACGTTCGGCCATGTCGAGAGCATCTTTTGTTTCCCCAAGATCTCCCAGCAGTTTGATGGCACCATACGGCTTGCTGGACATCGATTTGAGCATCGCCAGGGCCATCGGCTTGCTGCCAAGTTGCCAGTAGCAATCAGCCAAATGCAGTCCTGCCTGTGGTCGGTTGCTGGCATTCTTATCGATTCCGGCCTGCTGATACCAATACGCCGATCGTGCGTAGTCCTGATGCAGATTGTGATACATCCCGCCGAGTGTCAGCATGACTCGCTGCGACAGTGCTTTGTCCTGAGTCGTCAACATAATATGGTGTAGCAGACGAATTCCGTCACGCCACTTGCCTGGGTTGGGATTGATGCGATCCCAAATGTACTGGCCTACATTCTTTGAACTGTCCCACGGGCCTTCAGCTTTCTCAGGCCAAGTCAGGTCGAGAGTTTTCGGATAGTCCAGCGGAGTGCTTTCAAACCAGTCCGGTTGAGTTGGTCCGACGCGATCAATTCCTGCCTGGATCTCTTTCTGCGACCGATTGACTCGCTCCGATACGCCAGAATCACCCTCAGGTACCTTTGCGAGATCAATTTCTACGCCGTCAATGGTCAATGATTTGATCTGCGACGCCGGATACTTGCGAGTCACCGTGCGCGTTCCGACCTTCGCTTCGATACTGACGGATGCGCTGTCGTAGGTAAGAACCGTTCCGGTGACAAGGCTTCCGGTTTTCAGGACGGCGACGTCTTCGGCGTTTGCTGCATTCGCCAATACAGCGATGCAAATGAGAAACGCCGTTTGTGAATTTTTTCGCGTGTGTTTCATCCGGGACACTTCCATCTTCAAAGAACTTGCACTCCGCATGAGGCTACTCGCAGCTTCAAGAATCTGAAATCATCATGTAGCCCGGACACGTGCCCTAAAAAAAGGCTGCATGATCACTTGCAGCCGCACAAGCAACCATCAGTCTTTGGACCGACGCAGAGATCGGCCCGGCCGGGCGTCTGTCCGTTCGCCTTTCTGCAACACAATCTGGCCATTCACGATCACATACTCAACTCCTTTGCCATACTGAAATGGATCGGTATAGGTTGACGTGTCGGTCACTCGTTCGGCGGCGAAGATGGCCACGTCCGCATACTTTCCCGCAAGGAGCAGGCCCCGATCAATCAACCCGGCTTTGGCTGCATTCAGAGACGTCATTTTGCGAATGGCATCTTCCAGTCGCAGGATTCCGGCGTCTCGAACATACACACCAAGCACGCGAGGAAAGGTGCCGAAACTGCGCGGATGCGGGTTGCCTCGACGCAGAATTCCATCAGTGGCCAGAGCTGATCCGTCGCTGCCAATTGAACACCAAGGCTGAGACATCGCCAGCGTCATGTCTTCTTCCGTGTGATGAGCGAAAACGGTACTGACCGATCCGTTCTGCTCAATCAGAATGTCAAAGAGTTCCTCCAGAGAATCCCTTGGTGCATTGTCTCCCGCTCGCAGCGCGAGGACGCGATCCATTGTCAGGCCCTTATAGGAATTATTCGCGCTGACAAGCATGCGGCTCCAGTCACCGCCGACGGCCGAATAATGATTGTACCAGCCCGGAATTCCCTCCTGAATTTCCTTCCGAATGCGAGCCCTCTGTTCTGGATTCTTTAGCCTTGCAATCAGTTCCTGTGTGCCACCTTCATGAGCCCACGGAGGAATAATGCTGACCAGATCATTGTTTCCGCGAGTATAGGGATAAACATTTGCCTGCACGTTGACGCCTCGGCGGCGTGCATCTTCAATCAGACTAATCACCTCCGCCATTCGGCCCCAATACTGCTGATCGGCAATCTTAAGATGGATAATATCGACCGGTACCTTCGCACGTTCGCCGATCTCAATCGCTTCCCGCACGGCATCGAATACGGCCAATCCTTCATTGCGAATATGGGTTGAATAAATGCCACCGTGCTTTGCCACAACTTCACATAGCGAGACAATTTCGCTGGTCGTGGCAAGCGAACCGGGGGGCATCATAACCTGGCTGGACAATCCCAGCGCTCCATCCTGCATGGCCTCGTCAACGTAGAGTTTCATCTGCTCCAACTGGTCTGCTGTCGGGCGTTCAAACGAACTTCCCATCACAGACTGCCAGATGTTTCCGATCCCGACATAAGACGCAATGTTGATGGAGACGTCAGCTTCGTCAACCAGATCGAGATACTCCGCCAGTCGATTCCAGCGGCGATCAGTTCCACTGACCGTGATGCGAGGTGACGTCGTTGATCCGTGATACGGCCCTGAAGAATTTCCCTCTCCCAAAACATCTGTCGTGACGCCCTGACGCACTTTGCTTTCCGCTCGCCCGTCTTCCAGGATCACAAGATCTGAGTGCGAATGAATGTCGATGAATCCCGGAGCCACAACAAGTCCCGTTGCATCGATCTCTGTCTTACCAGTTCCCGGCGGAATTCTGCCAATTGCCGTTAAGCGATCGCCTCGTATCCCCACATCGCCGAAGTACCACGGATTCCCTGTGCCATCGACGATGCATCCTCCCCGAACTACGATGTCGAAAATTGGATCCGCTTTGGGAGTTTGCTCGTCAAAGCCATTTGCGGCTTTGTAACTCAACAGAAGCATAAGGCCTGTAAGCACGACCTTCGGGACGACTGGGCTGCATTGGGTTCGCTGCATTCACTGATCCTTCCCATAGAGCTCGACGAATTGATTTCGTCGATCTTCTCAGATGATGCCCATTCTGGCAGAAGTGTAGTGATTCTATACCGTTGTTCCATCATGCGGGTGCATTCCGAATGCGAATCTGTATTGCGGAAGAACGTAGCACGAGGCCGACGACGAAAGCCAGCCGACACGACGCTCTGCAGACAATACTTCTGCTGCCCGTACGACCTGTGAGACATCAGGAAGTGAAAGGTCCACCCCACATTGTAGGATTTCGAGTCCGCAAGCTGGCCACAATCTGCGGGGTCGTACGACGACAGATCCGACCTTGAAGCGTTGGTTCTTGTTCAATAATCGTATCCATCGGGCGGCCCAGAGTTACGGGCAGGACGACGACTCCAAACGAATTCAGGAGTCCGCAGCATCCGGCGAGGCCGACCGACGCGACTTTTTACGCCCATCCTTTCGCTGCTCCGGCCACATCGACTGCAACCACTCCGAGGTGTCGGACCGGAGCAGTTAAGCCGACTTCGTTTCCCCCGTCGGTCGTGACCACCAACGGAACTGATGAAGAAGCGTTTGCCCGGGCCGACAACGAGACGACGCAGGATAGCCAGAATAGAAACAGACGCCGATCGCAGCGCTCGTCGGAGCGGTGGCGGGGGCGGACGGGCTCGGGATGCCTCTGTTCCCATACTGCGGCCCGGTGCGATTTAAATCACAAACCTCAACAACATGGACGCGTTAGTAAGACGAAACAAGAAGCTGGATTTCCTTCGTAAAGTGACTGGCACGTGGATACGAACCGTCGGGCACATGATAAATCCGACCGCCCGGAATTGATCGTCTTGATCTTCCCGTGTCTCAACGACATGCAGATCCCTCTCGCTTGTCGATAAATGGTTCGAGACAGCTTTTGTTGCTATCGCCTCATGCTAAGTCGGGAGGAGCTAGTGATATCGAGTCTGTCGCTTTGAGCCGTGTTCGTCGCCCATGCAGGCATTCTCCGATTGCGGTGTAACGAACAAATGCAAAGTAGCTTCCAAAGCTTACCGCAGCAGCGGCAGTGAACACGCAAAGCATCTTCGCTTCCGGCCTCCAATCCAATGGCATCAGAGCGATTTGTGCCAATCCAACAATTGGCAGATGAACTAAATAGATCCAGTACGACGCGTCAGCAAGAAAGCGACTCATCGCATGATGACCCGACCGACAGCGTTCCTGGATGGCAATTCCCATCACGCCAAACAGGAAAAACCAGGCGGCGACAGACACAGAAAGCGAGAAACAAAGGCGATTCCAAAGACCGCTGGTTCCGATCACTTCTGCATGGAAGGTCATCAGGACGCCTCCGATTCCTGCCGCAGAAATCATCAAATGCCAGGCAGGACGCTGAAGGGCATCACAGAACGTCGTGAAACGGCGAAACATCGAAATGCCCACCGCATAGTAAAGGCTGAAATATAAAAGTCGCGGGGCGTTGGGCAGAAACGAATCGTGGACTTCTGTAACCGGTGACGTCTGTCCCCACAGCAGCATGGTTGATGGGATTGCCAACAACGCGGGCGTCCAGACCGGTCTGAGAATCCCGATCACTGGAGGCACTTCCGCATCATTTGAAGAAAATTCGTTGCGAATTATCACGTAGGAAAAACTCATGATGATCAAATCCAGCAGAAACCACAGATGTGCGGGATTGAATAAACTCATGGGGCGTTGTCCTGGATCAGATGTGACCAACAGCGACAGGGGATCATCAAACGTGCAGTTTCCGGCAATGAAACGCCCCAGATTCCAGACCAGGAACGTCGCGGGCAGGATTGTGACCAAGCTTACCGCGTACGGGACAACGAGTCGGCGTAGTCGATGTTGTAGAAATGCTCTCCATCCGCGTGTCTGAAAAAGGTGCTCGGTAAAGAATCCCGACAAGAAAAAGAAGAGCGGGAGTCGAATTGCGTGGATTCCCCAAAAGATGACATCGCAAATCCAGGAACCGCGTATCTCATGCACCGGCCAAAGTGGAACTGAAATCGTCGTCGATTGGTAGGCCATCGTCGCGTGGAGTAAAACTCCCGCAAGAATGGCCAACCCGCGAATGAGATCGAGCCTTGCGAATCGTGTGTCACACGCTTGTTGGTGCATTTGGTGAGACGCTGGCACGATCTTCATGGCGAATCTGTTGTTTTAAGATGTGAGCTGTCACGGTGACTTGCTACCGATTCGTAGGCCGATTCGGCACCTGCATCATCAGCAATCCGAGCCGCCGGCGCGGGGAATCGGGCCGTGTTCTTCGTCAACGGTTCTCCGAGTTCCAAAAGTCCGGATCGCCGCATATATCCAAGGTAGGTGTCAAACAAGTCCGTGCTCGGAGTGGGACAACTTATGGCGGAATTCATAAGACTCGTTTGAGTCAAACTACTGTCGAATCGAGGATGGACGGCGTGTGAGTCGTCATCGCCCAAAGCACGCGGGCCCAGCACATCGGTCAGCATTCTGATATCGCCGATTCCCATATCGCTGCCCATCTTGAGCAGACGATCACGCCACTCATCGTAGGACACCATCTCCAGTTCGAGTTTGGTCTGCTGCATCCATTCATTTAACGCCATCGTCCGCATTGGGATCGGATTTGTCAGGTGAAAATCTCGGTTGACTGATTCGGGCTGGAACGACAGTTCGATCAGGGCTTTTGCCACATAGTCCACCGGCGTAACATCGATCTCGACATCACGCAGTGGAGCGGCCCCCAGTCGCAGGCAAATGATCACGAGCGTATGCAGCAGATCATTTGTATTCGACGCGCCGGTGTTACTGTCCCCCGTGATGTGTCCAGGCCGATACATCGTCACCGGGATTCCGCGCCGACGTGCTTCCTCGGCCAGTTTTTCACCAACCCACTTCGTCTGCGTATAACCGTAGAGCTGCTTATCAAATGGTTGAATCGGATCTTCTTCAGTGACAAGCTGACCTCGAGTCTCGGCTGTTGTGTGAACAGCAAATGTGGAAACCAGATGAACCGGTTTTGTTCGAGTGGCCACAGCAAGCTTCAGCGATTCAATGACACCGCCCACGTTCGTGGTCCTGAGGGAGGAATACGACAGCGCCAGATTGAAGTCGGCCCCATTGTGATAGATTACGTCTATCTCGGCAGCGAGCTGCTCATAGACGTCGGGAGATAATCCAAAGGCAGGCTTCGAGAAATCACCGACGACAATTCGCACGCGTCTTTCGATATCGGGCGGCGTCAGAGAATATCGCCTCAGATTATTCATCAGCCGGCGTCTGCCCGCAGTCTCATCTGAAGCTCGCACAAGGCAGACGATTTCCGCATCGGTTCGATGCAGCAATTCATCCAGCAGGAAGGCGCCAAGAAATCCGCTGGTTCCTGTGAGAAAAATCTTCTTTGCCATGGCCGTGTTGCAAATCGGCGTCGAGCCGGACGGAACGATTGACGAGTCCAAAACGAGATCTGCAGCCACATCATCAGGAACTGCGGGCGCCGCGCGACGGATCAAAGACAGGCCGCGATACGGAGAACTCGAGCGGCCATTTCTGCGAGCAGAATCGTCGGCATCGGATGCTGCAGCGAATGAGATCTCGCAAGTTGCATTTGTCACGAAATGTTCAAGTAATTCGTTGTAAAGTATATTGATCTGACCGACAGCAGCCTCATCAAAGACAGTCGGGTCGAAGCGCCATTCTCCAGTAATCTGGCCACGCGCATCGCTGATCCACAACGAGATTTGGGAGTCGGCGTGAACATCACACGAAGGCAGTTTTACTGATGAGAATGTTGCTTGCAGAGATGATTTGTCGTTGCTGCTCTGGGGCCATTCCAACAGACGACTCAATTGTGAAAATGGCAGTTGTTGATGACGGCGTGCACCGGCCAGACGCTCGGTTGAAGCGGTGAGGAATTGGCTGTAGTTACCCCCCGGTGACACGATGCTGCGGAGTGGCAGACAGTTCGAGTACTCTCTGACGAGTTTCCGCTGCTCAGTCAGCTCCTGAACATCGAACTCATAACCGATCAATAAATCGAGCTGATTACAATAACGGTGAAGCGTCAGCTGCCATATCGCGAACAGCACATCGGACACCGGCAAAGTC
>CANHVD010000061.1 GCA_947463775.1 Planctomycetaceae bacterium
CATTTCGCCTTTGAAACATCAACATCGTTGTCTCCTCACTCGAAGTCAGCACCATGAGTACAGTATCACTGAGCGCACCGCGCGATCGTATTTCCGGGAGATCAAGTCCTCATCGCATGCTGACACTGCAGCGAGGGCGAGGGAGGCAGGAAGTTTTTGTTATTGGGACCGGGCGATTTGATCTGCATATTGCCACAGAAGGGCCACTCTCAATTTCAGAGGCTGTCGAGTTTGAATTAGAAACCGGATTTCCTGCGGAAGTGAGAAAGTGGCGTGGCATAGTACACTGGACTTTCGCAAATCGAAAACTCAACGAAGCCGGGATTGCCTTAACCTCACCTGTGCCTCCGGAACTTGTAATCGCCTCATCCAGTTCAATGCGATCCAGTGTGCGATTCCCTTACAAACTTGCGGGGAAAATTATGTCGTTGAAGGACGGCAAAAAGTCGTCCGCAAAAACGATCAACTATTCACGCAGCGGGATCCTCCTCCAGACATCCGCAGAGTATCCAATCGGTGATCGCATCAGCTTCGAATGGTACAGTGCCCGCAGTCAAATGCTGGCCCAGCAGCATCGGTCCGTTGAGGCCGTGGTACGCTGGGCCTCGAAAGAATCTGATTCCTATTTGTTAGGCTGCGAAGCGTCCAAAGATGCATTGTGGTGTCTCTCAGATACTGACATCTGCCGAAAACTTCGCACGGCTGATCCTCGCGACGCATCCTTCTGACACCGGTCCCGGTCTTTCTACTTGTTTTTTTTGACATCCTGAACGGAATGTGCGGGACGGATGGCAACATCATAGAGGCCGCCCCCAAGCACTGCACCAACAATCGGGGCGATGATGTAAACCGTGAGCCAGCCGAGATCCCTGAAGCCCGGCAACGCAATCGAGCCCCAGCCCGCAATACATGCAAACAGTCGCGGACCAAAATCTCGAGCCGGATTAAAGCACGCCTGAGTTAATGGCGCGATGACAGAGATCAGTACACTCACCGTCAGTCCAATAAAGATCGGCGCGTTTCCACTGAGCGGTGCTCCTGTGTTTCGTGTGTCGGTCAAAGCGAATACAACGAAGGCCAAAATCATCGTTCCCAGGACTTCGGCCACGAAAGCTCGCCCCTGCGACATCTTCGCCTTGAGAGCGGCATGGTCTGACGGCGAGTAAGGACCGTCGCCATCTCCCAATGATCCCGGTGCCGGATAATATTCCCCGTAACACATCGCCGTCATCTCACTGCCTGGCTTTCCGCGAGTCACACCTTTGGCAGCTTCCTTTGCCGCGATATGAGGCTCAAACAGAATGAACAGGCAAGCGGCTGCTACCATGGCTCCGGCAATTTGAGCGATGATGTATGGCAGGACTCGCGATTTAGGAAACCCGCGCCAGACCATGCTGGCTATCGTCATCGCTGGATTGATATGAGCGCCACTGATCGAACCAACCGCATAGATCGCCAGCATAATGGCGATACCCCAAACGATCGCGACCTGCCAAAGGCCACTCTGAGCCCCAGTAATCACAGCGGCATGAACCGCACCGCAACCGAAGAAGATCAAAATAAACGTGCCGAGAAACTCGGCGACAACCGCGCGTTGAATTGTCGGGGGAGACATGAATTCTGACCTCGCTGTGACTGTTGTGAAGCTCCACAATGTGTGGCAGTCTAATGTTGAGCGTGTCAGTTAGAAAATGATTTGCACGGCGCTGTCAGCCACTTTGCTTAACGGCAAGCCGAGGGCGTCAGAGCCTTGTTCGAGGACAACATGCGAGATCTGAAGTCCGTGTCTTATGGACTGACCAACGCCTTGTCGAAGTAGTTGACGCCCATGCCGGCGTCGATCACGAGTCCCTGAGCATTGATTCCGGAAGATCGAGGACTCAGCAGAAACGCGACTGTCGAAGCGACTTCTTCCGTCTGCACCGCCTGCTTGCGTAACGTGGCTTTTTCGGCAAACAAATAACTGTCGACGTATCCCGGGATGCCGGCTGAGGCCGATGTTTTCAACAACCCCGGACAAACCGCATTGAAACGAATCCGGGAGAACTGAGAAAACGACTTCGCCAAAAAGCACAATGAGGAATCCAGAGCCGCTTTGACCGGAGCCATGTAGCCATAGTTTTCCGCAGCCATGCGAGTTGTCGAGATGGAGATCGTGACAACACTACCCGATTCCGGATCCAGGGTTTCTCGAAAGGCTTCTGACAATGCAATCAGCGAATAGCAGGAAATATTGATCGCCTGCAAAAATGCGGGCCGTGGAGTTTGATGAAAGGGCAGCCAGCCAGCAGAAAAGTCCGCAAACGCCACGGAATGGACGATCCCATGCAGCACTGATGTTGTGGCTGTCACCGACGTCTTTAATGCATCAATCTGGTCCTGATGCTCGACGTCGCACACAAAGACTGACGAATCGGGAAACAGCTTCCGAACCGATTCTGCCCGCGCTTCACTGCGAACAGAAAAGATCAGTTTCGCGCCGTTTTCCTGCAGCACTTTCGCTGTATGCCATGCCACGCTTTTGCGATTCGCGACACCAACGATCAGAATCGTTTTTCCGGAGAGCTGCAAGAAGTCCATGATCGACGCTCAGGTTCTCGGTACAGATTTGAAATTGAGATTTGAAAAAGAGAATACCGTCAAAGAATCGCTGAGCCCTTCACTTCGATACCCTTGAGTTTCATCTTCAATTCTTCAATGTTCGGCGAAATTTCAAACGCCGCTTCACGGCTGACAAATTCTCGCATCACGAAGTCATACAGACTGTCATTAAACAACTGCATGCCTTCTGACTTGCCGATACGAATCGCCGCGAACAATTTCTCGTCCATTTCCTCCATCACCAGTTTGCGCACGGTGGGATTGAAGGTCATGATTTCAACGATGGGCACTCGAGGCGGCTTGTCGACGATGGTCTTCAGCAGTTTCTGACCGACGATACACTTCATGTTCATCGCCATACTCGCGCGAATCGCTTTGTGCATATCGAATGGGAACAAGTCCAGAATACGCGAAATGCACCCTGGCGCACCAGGGGCGTGAATCGTTCCAAACACAAGGTGACCAGTTTCGGCAGCGTGAATCGCTGTTTCGAAAGTTTCACGGTCGCGCAACTCGCCCACCAGCATGATATCGGGGTCTTCACGCACCGCGTGTTTCATGGCGATATGAAAGTCAATGACGTCCTGTCCAATCTCCCGCTGGTTGATTAAGCATTTGTCTGACGTGTAAATGAATTCGATCGGATCCTCGATTGTCAGGATGTGCTTGTTCATGTTGCGGTTAATCCAGTCCAGCATCGACGCAATCGTCGTACTTTTTCCGGAACCCGTCACACCCGCCAACAGCACCATCCCCTGGTCATACTTGCAGTGATCGACCATCTGAGGCGGAAGGTAAAGACCTTCGAACGGAGGAATTGATCGCTCGATCTTTCGAGCGACCATTCCGACTTTGCCCATTTGAGTAAACAAATTTACTCGGAAGCGCCACGGGTCGCCTTCGATCAGAATCACTTTTGAAAAGTCGGCCCCGCCGTTTTTATGAAAGATGTCCAGATTTCGCTGGTCCATCATGGGAAACGTCAGCTCAATCATCTGGCTTTCGGTGATCGGTGCCATTTCGAGATCGCGCAATCCACCGCGAATTCGAAACACGGGTGGTCTGCCAACCTGAAGGTGAATATCCGAGCACTTATGTTTAATGGCCAGTTTGAAAATCTTGTCGACTTCAATCTCTTTAACTGGGTCGAAGGTAGATTTTTTCCAGTCAGCAATCAAAACCATGTTCAATTTGTCCTGACGATTGGTTGGCGTTCCAGGGGACCTGCACAGAAAAAGCGTTTTACCATGCAAAGCCTCCCTCGTGCAGCGTGCAAAGCCCAGATTTTTGCTTTGCCTGGCTTACTTAAGCTGACGCTCGACGACGCGATTTCGCGTGCCGCAATGTGCGATTCTTCAGCTTCAGAAAAATCGCCAGCATTTGCTCAGCATCTCGGTAGCGATGACGTGGGTTGATTTCGATCGCTCGACGCATAAAGTCAATGAATTCGGGATGAATCCGACCACGCAACTTCGGATAGCCTGCAGCCGGCCATTCGAATGGCCACTCTGGCCATTGACCGGAAAGCAATCGCCAGACAATCAGCCCGATCGAAAACACATCGGACCGGAATGATGGCTTTCCCATGGCTTGTTCCGGTGCCATATAGCCGACCGTTCCAGTGCCGCCACCCTGAACCGTTTTCTGCGACACTTTCGCGATCCCGAAGTCTGCAAGGCGAATGCGATTTCCAGCAAACACGATCACGTTTTCAGGCTTGATATCGCAGTGAATCACATGATGGGAATGAGCTAACGCAGTGGCCCGCAGAATTTGTTCGGTGATCTCAAAGGCGGTTTCCAGACAAATCCGCCGCATCATTCTCTGTTGGAGCGTTTCGTCACCCAGCGGAAACACCACAACCAGACGGTCTTCGATGATACTGGCGTCTTTGATGGGCAGGATATTGTCGTGCTCAAGTGGAGCGGTGGTCCGAATTTCTTTGCGAAACTCGGTCAGGACAGCGTCTGTCGTGTATTGAGAGTGAGGCACCTTAATGGCGACTCGAATCCCCTGCACTGTATCCATCGCCTGGTACACAGCGGCGAATCCGCCCGCGCCCAAACGACGCTCGATGCGGTACTTTCCGAGCTTCTGCCGGATCTTTAATTCGCTGGACGATTTATGACCGTTGGGCATAGCTCACTGCAGTGAATCGGGTGACCTGAAACACAGCCGGCTGAACCAGGAAAGCGCCGGGGGGAACGATGGCTGTTCAATGTCCAGATTCGGCGACTCATTGCAACTGGCAGGATGGACTTTTCCGCACGACGGCTAAAACCCGTAGATCCGCGGCCATCACACCTCACCAGCGGCACGACCGGAAAGGTTTACGACGGCGATCCCAGGAATGGACGAAATCGAGCTGAAGATTTGCTGGATCACGACCGAGAAGCCGCCTCCTCCTTTCGCGTCATTTCAAAGCGGCAGCGGTGGATTTGGAGCGTGCGGATAAGAACTGGGCGGATAGGAGATCGCCAGTTCTGGCGTTTCCAGACGAACCCCTCCCTGTGCTTTGGAGTTTAAAACCCGGTCCAGAATGCCGCTCGTCAAAACCGTTCGTTCCACAGGATAAGTTGGTTTTCCCGTGTGAATCATGCGTTCAACCGCATGCAGCAGGAACCCAAAATGCGGGTAGCGAGGTACCGTTCGTTCTTCCGCTCGAGCGGCCAGTGGTTGCTCGACTCCCCGAAGCTTTACCCCCGCGCTGATGCTCTGAGCAAAGCCCCGCGTCATCAGGGCACCGGCCACGAATCCGTCACAATATTCGACAAGGAACAAATGATCATTTGGGCTGCTGGCGGAACGGACGGTAGCTCCGTCAGCCTTCAATGAAACAGCCGCCACAGCATCGATCAACGAAGAATTGATGGCTCCTTTGTCGACCGCCTCCCAGATGGCTGTTCCGCTCAGACACTGGACGGCCTTTACGCCAGCCTCTCCGCCCTTTCGACGTTCTGCCATACACTGCAGAAACTCAAGAGTATGAATGCCGTATCGATCGAGTTCTGCATAGCCGATGGCAAAAGCTGATTCCAGATCACAGCCCATCGGTACGGTCATATCCGGATTGCGATATCCCACGACCAGCGATGACCCGGCCATGAATGGCACCTTCATCTCTTTGGAGCGTTGATACATCCAAAGCGTGTCTTCCCAACTCGGGCCCAGATGTTTGTCGTTGAAGACTGGAACAACTTTGCCGTACTTCTGAAACGTGTCCGTGATCTCCTCAAAGAACTTCTTTCGAGGATACAGGTCCTGCCCGAGTTCGTTGCGAGGATAATCGCCGTGCTCTCCGATACTCAAAACGCCATCGATCGGAATTCCCTTCGTTCCAACTGTGACCGCTCCCTCAATCGTTTCGAAGATCGGGATGTTGTACTTTTTTGCCAACTCGCGTCCGAACTCTGTTTTGACCGTTTGATCGATGTAAAGAGAACTCAGCTTCAGCGCTGGACCGATGCCACCATCAATCTTCCAGCCTTCCAGAAGGCGGCCGATCAAGACATCAGAATGGGACCCCTTGAAATAAGTGGTCAGAATCCCGGTAACCAGCTTGGGAGGAGGATTTCCAAGCGGCGGCCACTCCGGATTCCCAGCCTGATCGACTTGCGGGGTTGCCGCAAAAATCCCCTCAGGAATCGCGAAGCCACCGGCCATTGCTGCAGACGTGGCCAGCCAATTTCGCCGCGTGAGAGTTTCCGATACGTTCATGGGCAGTGCTCCGAACCAGTGATCGTGCCCGATTGTCTGGGGCTTTCGTTGGGCGATTCTTAGACGTTTCTGAATTCCCGGGCGAGACTGTTGTAAGACATCTCCAAACGTCCGACAATCCACGCAGCTTTGCCGTAGGATGGGCATTCTTGCCCGTCCAGCTCATACGGGAGATGACTTTTTCGTAGGGTGTGACCAGCGGAGCGCAGGCTCACCATCTTACTGCCACTTGAGATAGGTCGGACAAGAATGTCCAACCTACAATTCAATCGCCAGATAAACGCGTCTAACTGTTCTACCGTCAAAATTCTTCAGGATCGATTTTCGTTATGACCTCCGTCTTTCGCCCGGCAATTGATCGTATGGCAGGCTATGCTCCCGGTGAGCAGCCTCAGGAAGGCGGCTGGGTCAAGCTCAACACGAATGAGAATCCCTATCCGCCTTCACCGCGAGTTGTCGACGCCATTCGCCGGGCTGCTGAAGGTCGTCTGAACGTCTATCCCGATCCCAGTGCGACGGGGTTTCGGAAAGTTGCGGCGAAGTTGTTCAATGTCGATCCGGACTGGATTCTTCCGGCCAACGGCAGTGATGAAAATCTGACGATCATTACTCGGTCGTTCTGTGACGCTGGTCAGTCGATCGCCTACCCGTATCCGAGTTACGTCCTGTACGAATCGCTCGCCCAGATTCAGGGCAGTCAGGTTCTTCGCCTGCGACTGAACTCCCAGTGGCAATGGGATGCCGCGGAAGCTGCCGAACTGCGAAAGAAGATTCGCATCTTTTTTGTCCCCAATCCAAATTCCCCAACCGGAACACTGTGGTCGGCCGAACAACTGGCTCAACTTCTGCCCGAACAGGGTGTGCTCATTCTGGACGAAGCGTATGGAGACTTTTGCCAGAAACCGCACCGCGGCGAATTGCTGCGAAACGATCTTTTCGACGGCCGCATGATCGTGACTCGCACGTTCAGCAAGTCATACAGTCTGGCTGGAATTCGATTCGGTTTCGCCGTCGCTCATCCGGACCTGATCAGTGGAATGCTGAAGGTCAAAGACAGCTACAACTGTGACACGGTCGCCATCGCCGCCGCAACCGCCGCTTTGGAAGATCAGGACTGGATGCTGCAAAACCGCGCTCGCATTCTGGCGACTCGTGAACGACTGGCGGCAGCTCTGCCAGCCTTCGGATTTCTGGTGCATCCGAGCGAAGCCAATTTCCTCTGGACAACTCACGCGACCGGTCAGCACAAAGAAATTTACGAACAGCTCAAGGCCCGCAAGATCCTGGTTCGCTTCATGAGATTCCCCGATGCATTGCCAGACGGAGGAACGCTCGACGGCCTGCGAATCACCATCGGAACCGATGCTGAGATTGATCGAGTTCTTGAGGTGATGGGCGACGTGACGAACGGTTTGTGAAACTCTGTCTTCTTCGTTTAACGGCAAGCCGAAGGCGTCGGTGCACTCAACGCAGTCGCCTCCGGCTTGCCGTTAAACGAACGATGAGCCGCGTTATTATCTCAACAACGACAATCGGCTGCCGTTGACTGCTTGATCGCGACGCGAGCCCTTCGACGAGTATTCTACGCCTCGAGGACAAGAACACGTCATACACGCAGCTCACACAAACGATGTCGGGGCCGAGATTGGCGGTACATCATCCAGAATCATCCGCTGCCAAAGCTCTAGGCACAGCAGATTCCACAACCGATAAGCATGGTCCATCGTTCCGGAAACATGCTCTTCAACAAGAGTTCTCACGGCAGAAGGATTTAACAAACCTCGCCCCAGACAACGTTCGGACAGCAGCACGTCATACAGCATCGGTTTGAGTTCCGCTCGAAACCAGTGGTCGATCGGAACGCCGAATCCCATCTTCTTGCGAGTCTGAATATCTGGCGGAATCAGATCTTTAAACGTCTCAACCAGCACCTTCTTCGACTGCTTCATCGTCTGCTTCACTTCGATCGGCATCCGAGCTGCCAGCTCCACGACCTTGTGATCCAGCATCGGACAGCGACACTCCAGCGACGCTGCCATGCTGGCAATATCGACCTTGGTCAGAATATCGCATGGCAAATAAGTCTGGACGTCGGTCGCTGTTGTCCGAGTAATAAAGTCGCGCTGCGGATACTTTTCGTACGCTGAAAAAATGCAGGCGGCCGGATCCTCGGCCTGCGCGAGCTTCCATAATTCCGGTGTCACCAGCCATTCAAGCCGAGACGAATTGAAGATCGTAATCCAGTTCAGATATCGTCGCTCAGGATCCTGAGCCAATGATTCCACCAGCCGCTTCAGCCGACGTCGAAACGATCGATGTTCGGCCGATGCAGGAAGTCGCGAAATGACCGACGACATCATTTGACGCATCCAGCGCGGAACAAAGTCCATCTGGCCAGTCATGCGAGCAGCACGGTAGCGTTCATATCCGCAGAATAATTCATCGCCAGCATCGCCCGTCAAAGCGACCGTGACATGTTCGCGAGTCATCTTCGACAGATACATCGTTGGAATCGCAGAACTGTCTCCGAACGGTTCGTCATAGTGCCAGATCAATTGCGGCAGGATGGCCAAAGCATCCGGTGTGACGACTGCTTCATGGTGATCGGTTCCGAGTTGCTTCGAAGCCTGCCTCGCATATTCGCGTTCATCAAACGCTGCCACGGGAAAGCCAATGGAGAACGTCTGCACCGGGCGATCCAATTGCGTTTGCATCAGGCCACAGATGACAGTCGAATCGACGCCTCCTGAGAGAAACGCTCCCAGCGGCACATCACTTCGCAGTCGCAGGCGAACAGCTTCGGTCAGAGTACTCCGTAACTCATCCTGCCAGTCTTCGACGCGTGTTCGACCTGGCTCCGGCTGATCAAACGGCGCGGACCAGTATGTCTGTAATTTCATTTGGCCATTCTGAACAACAGCCAGTGTCGCCGGTGGAAGCTTGCTAAATCCTTCCAGCATGCAATGGGGATGCGGGACATACTGCAGTGTCAAAAACCGCAGCACAGACTGACGATCCAGCGTGCGTGGAATGCCGGGAATCTGCAGCAGAGTCTTGAGCTCACTGCCGAAGGCCAGACGTCCTTCATCCAGTCGATAGTAAAGTGGCTTCTTGCCAAGTCGATCGCGAACAATCACCAGACGCTGTTGATTGGAATCCCAGATCGCCAATGCAAACATGCCACGAAGATGTTTGACGAAGTCGAGCCCATGCTGTTCATACAAATGCACAATAACTTCTGTGTCGCCGTCTGTGCGAAACTGATGACCAGCTCGCAGCAGGTCTGCGCGAAGTTCCAGGTAGTTGTAGATCTCACCGTTGAAGACAATCTGCACGCTGCCATCTTCGTTGCCCAGCGGTTGAGCACTCCCGGCGACATCAATAATGCTGAGCCGTCGATGTCCCAACGCCACACCTGGCTTGGCGGGTGAGGGCGATTCTATCGCTCGAGAACCGAGTGATGAACGAGAATCGTTCGTCGGCCACATGTAATGACCGTCCGCATCGGGGCCACGATGACGAATGCTGTCTGTCATTCGTTGCAACGTTTCTCTCGAAACTGCTTGATCCGCCTGCCACCAGATTGCCCCTGTGATGCCGCACACGAGAAATGATTGCCCCTGACAAAAGTTGTACTAGTCACTCGAGATTCAAATCGCCGCAATTGTTATCGCTGCGTTCGTCGCCGAACAATACTCGCCATCAACACAACTGACCAGTGAGGATTTCCCGGCTATCGTGAAACACAGGGCACTATTAACACCGCCCCCAGGGTAACGTTGATCTCCTCTGTAAACTTTGCTACACCTCCCACTGAATTGACTGTGATTGGCCCGTGAATACGGGCTCAGCGCGTAGCCACAGGCTTTAGCCTGTGGTCTCCATCCTCGCGGGTCTCCGCCGCGAATGCGGCGGCAGAGGAGGTCCACCTCAATGAGCTCATTCACAAAACTGACATACCACGTCGTGTTTGGCACAAAGTACCGTCGCCTGTTGATCACGCCAGGATTTCAGGAACGCCTCTACAAATACATCGGCGGCATCATTCGAGAGAAGTCCGGTCATCTCATCGAAATCGGTGGAATTGCCGACCACATCCATATTCTTGCTCACTTTCCGCCAACGATCAGCATAAGTGCAATGATTGGAGAACTGAAAGGCAGTTCTTCGACGTGGATGAACACGGAGAAGCTCGCTGGACGTCATTTCGAGTGGCAAAAGGGATATGGTGCATTCACGGTCAGTTATTCGCAGGTTGAAGTGGTCCAGAATTACATTCAGCAGCAGGAGAGCCATCACAAGAAAGTAACCTTTGAAGACGAATATCGAGCAATGTTGATTCGACACAATATCCAGTTTGATCCGCGATACATCTTTGAGGCAGAACATCATGGGTGAGTGGAATTTGGTCGAATCGCGAAAGGAAACAAGGGTGCGGCTGGCTTTAGATTGTGGTGCTTGGACCGTGTTCACGGCCCGGGAGTTTGTGTGAATGCGAACTGCGGGCTGAAGCCCGCAGCTACGCGCTGGCACCGCATTCGCGGCGAGTCGCAGTTGGGAAGCAATGCCGGTGGGTTGAAGCCCACGCTACGGGGAGGATGACCCGTCAATACAGGACCTTCATGATCCAGCATATCGAAATCGAAATACCCCCCACATCACGAACTGCACGACAGCATCGAGCAACCAGCACGATGGCGAGCCCATTCGGGGCGTTTGGCGGCGAAATGTTCGTTTTCGGGCTGCTCATCGTAAGGATGGCGCAAGACTTCCAGCAGCTCCTGAATGCCCGAGTAATCTCCGGCTGTGGCTTTGTCGATTGCCACCTGCGCAAGATAGTTACGGAGCACATACTTCGGATTGACGGCGTTCATCTGCTGACAACGATTTTCATCCGAGATTCCCACCTGATCAACTCGCGCGCGGTAGCGATGAATCCATTGCATCAGCTTCACTCGATACTCAGCCGTCACCTGTTCCGGCTTGTACCATGCGTCGCCCAGAGCCGTGACGAAAGCATTCTCAACATCCTGCTCTGACGCGTTGACTCCACCATCGAACTTCAGAGTCGCAAGGCGGCGATAGAAAATCGTCATGTCCGTTTCGATTTCCTGCATCAACTCCAGCAGATCATCGGACAGAGCTTTGTCATCGAGCGATGCGTCATAAACCAGCCCCAGCTTGGCGGCCAGCATGTTTTGACAGGCTTCATTAAAATGCGTCGAATACAAATCAATCCCGCGCTGTAACGGAACGACCGAATCAAAAATCGGAGCCAGTGCATTCGCCAACTGAACCAGATTCCACATCGCAATCTGTGGCTGCTGGCCATAGCGATAACGACGCCCTGCCGCATCGGTCGTATTCGGAGTCCAGTTTGGATCGTAATCTTCCAGCCAGCCGTACGGACCGTAATCAATCGTTAGTCCGAGAATCGACATGTTGTCCGTGTTCATCACTCCATGCACGAACCCGACTCGCATCCAGCCCACAATCATGTCGGCCGTAGTTCGGCAAATCTCTGCAAACCACTGCTCGTAAACTTCCGGAGACGGTGGTCCCAGATGAGGAAAGTCGACGCGAATCGTGTGATCAATCAGCTTTTGCAGGTTGTCGTTATCTCGTCGAGACGCCAGGATTTCAAAGTTGCCAAACCGAGTAAAAGACGGGGCGACTCGACAAACAATCGCTCCTGGTTCACGTTGAGGATTTCCGTCATAAAACATATCACGGACAACCTGTTCGCCAGTGAGCACAAGACTCAAGGCTCGAGTCGTGGGGACTCCCAAATGATACATGGCCTCACTGCACAGGAATTCACGGACAGATGATCTGAGCACTGCCAGCCCATCGGCGGTTCGCGAATAAGGAGTCTGGCCAGCTCCTTTCAGCTGCAGCATCCAACGCTGGCCATTGGAGTTGACGACTTCTCCCAAATTGATCGCTCGTCCATCACCCAACTGCCCGGCCCAGTTTCCAAACTGATGACCGCCGTAGCACATCGCAAACGGATCCATTCCATCCAGTTGCACGTTGCCGGAGAACACGTTCGCGATTTCCTGTGCGTCGATCGGTTCAGACGGGAGGTCAAGCAACTCAGCCACTTCGCGTGAGTAACCAATCAACTGCGGCTGTGCCACCTTCGTCGGGAGCACTCGCGAATAACATGCTCCGCGAACTTGCCGACGAAAGTTCTTCTCTTCTGGATCGCCGGGAAGGCAGCCAGTGAATTGGTTGTCAAACTTGAGCAGACTAAGCCCTGAGGTCGTCATCAATGTGGCCGAAGAGTTGAATGAAATAAGAATCAGTTGCAGCGATCTGTGATAGTCTGCACAAAGAGTATTGGAAACGGAACCGGGTTTTAAACAAAGAAACCCGGCTTCTTGGGAAAGCCGGGCTTCAGTCTGAATACTTTTCGAAGCAGCTTACTTGCCGCTGCGATGCTGTCGTTTACGTTCGCTTTCGCTGAGCATCACCTTTCGCAGGCGAATGACCTGCGGAGTGACTTCAACGTACTCGTCCCACTCGATGTACTCCAGAGCCAGCTCCAGAGTCAGTTCGCGAGGTGGACGCAGCAGCATGGCGTCTTCTGCACCGGCTGAGCGAATGTTGGTCAGTTTCTTTTCGCGGATTGGATTGACGACCATGTCGTTGTCACGCACATTTTCGCCGATAATCATTCCGTCATAGACATCTTCGCCAGGTTTCACGAACAGGTCTGCTCGTTCCTGCAGCTTCCACAAGGCATAGGCAATCGCTTTGCCGTTGTCCTGAGAAATCAAGACACCGTTCTGGCGATGAGGAATCTCGCCTTCGATCGGGCGATACTCTTCGAAGCGGTGATGCATAATCGCTTCACCACGAGTTGCGTTCAGCATCTTTGTTCGCATGCCGATCAGGCCGCGAGCAGGAATGCTGAATTCGACGTGAGTCATTCCGGTTGAAGTTGTGTTCATTACTTTGGCCTGGCCTCGGCGACCACCGACCAATTCCATCACAGGACCAAGGTCCGCACTCGGGACGTCAACTTCCAGAAGTTCGTAAGGTTCGCACTTCTTGCCGTCGATTTCGCGAATGATTACTTCCGGCTTGCCGACCGACAGTTCATAACCTTCACGACGCATGGTTTCGATCAGTACGGCCAGATGCAGAACACCTCGACCGGAAACCTTGAAGGATTCCTTGTCTTCTGTCTCTTCAACTCGCAAAGCCACATTTGACTGAAGTTCACGGTAAAGTCGGTCACGCAGATTTCGGCTGGTGACGAACTTGCCATGCTGACCAACCAGTGGTGAGCTGTTAATGGTAAACTTCATCGACAGAGTAGGCTCGTCGACGGCAATACGTTCAAGAGCGACCGGGTTCAACATGTCAGCGATGGTGTCGCCAATTTCCGGATCCGGCAGGCCCGTTACAGCGACAATGTCACCAGCCTGTGCTTCATCAGAATCAGCTCGTCCGAGGTTGTCGAACAATTGGACCTTGTCGACCTTAGCCATGGTCTTGGAGCCGTCAGCTCGCATCATGGCGATCTGCTGACCAGACTTGATTCGACCAGCGGCAATTCGGCCCGTCGCGATTCGTCCGACGTAGCGAGACCATTCGAGTGATGTCACCATCAACTGCAAAGGATCGTCCGGGCGAACGATAGGCCCCGGAATTTTCTCCAGAACCAGGTCCAGAAGCGGACGAACGTCGCCACCCTTCTTGGCTGGATCGTGCGTGGCGTAGCCTTCACGAGCGCTGGAATAGATGTACGGGAAGTCAAGAGTCTTGTCGTCAGCTCCCAGTTCAACCAGCAGGTCAAACGTTTGCGACAGGACTTCATCCGGACGACAGTCCTGACGGTCAATCTTGTTGATGACAACCATCAAAGATAGACCGCACTCCAGAGCTTTCTGAAGTACGAAGCGAGTTTGTGGGCGAGGTCCTTCGAAGGCGTCAACAACCAGCAGTGCTCCGTCGGCCATCTTCAGAACACGTTCAACTTCGCCGCCGAAGTCTGCGTGTCCAGGAGTATCAATGATGTTGATTCGGACACCATTCCACATCATGGCGATGTTCTTCGCCAGAATCGTAATCCCGCGTTCGCGTTCGAGATCGTTGGAGTCCAGAATACAGGTTCCCATCCGCTGATTTTCGCGGAACATTCCGCTTTGCTTGATCAGGCAGTCCACGAGCGATGTTTTGCCGTGGTCAACGTGGGCGATAATGGCAATGTTGCGAACATCAGTACGGCGCAGAACGCCAGCGCTGTCGACAACTGACGGAAACTCAACAACAGACATGAAACTTACCCTGGGAAAACAACCGTCAGCAGCAGTGGTGACCGCAGAGGGCGTCGAGCATCGACGCCACCAGATTCCGCGAAAAGGACGGTCGAAAAGCGTGGGAATCCTACCGACTTCCACCCACAGAACGAAGACGTCCTTTTCAAATTCATTGTAAATTCTTCGTTAACGGACCGCGAACCCCCGCATTTTGCAGGGAATTCCTGTAGTTTTACTGGCGACAGAGTTGCAGAATTCGATTTTCGGTTGGCCGGGCAGCGGCTGTTTTTCGTGAAAACATAGCGCAGAGGTCTTCGGGGGAAGACGTAGAAACGAAGAGAATCCCGCCGACGGAGCGGCGGGTGTACGGTACGCCCGTCGCTCCGTCGACGGGACATTCTGCGCATGTTTGAGATAATCGAATTGCAGTCGCCTACAGTCCCATTTCGCTCAAAAGATGGTCGGCTCCGTAAACAGTTCCGGTAATCCAGAGCACGTAACGGATGTCAACTCCGATCGAACGGCTGTAGTCCTGGTTCCACGCAAAGTCGTTAATGGTCGCTTCAAAGCAGCGATCAAAATTCACTCCGACGAGATGACCGTTTTTGTTCAGAACGGGACTACCGGAGTTGCCTCCAGTTGTATCCGTGTCGTAAAGAATGGCGACCGGAACCTGTCCCAGTCGAGGATGCAGGAAGCGTCCGAACTCGCCGGCTTCGTATTTCTTCATCACGGCTTCCGGAGTAATGAACGGTTCGACTCCGGTCGTTTTCTCGATCACGCCTTTCAATGTTGAAATCGGAGTCCTGACAACGGCGTCGGCCGGCGAGTATGCGCGAACTCGACCGCA
>CANHVD010000062.1 GCA_947463775.1 Planctomycetaceae bacterium
CAACGCCGGGAACGACAAGCTGAACGGTGTCGGCGGTGATGATTCTCTGGTCGGCGGATCGGGAGATGACACCTATGTGTTTGCGACCGCAACGACAGCGGAAGCGGACACTCTAACAGAAGCTGCGAGTGGGGGCACGGACAGGCTTTCCTTCAGCTCCCTGACGACGGATGTCATGTGCAGTCTCGAGACATCGATTATGCAGACGGTGCACGCCAATCGGTCACTGAAATTGAATGCTGGCAGTGTGATTGAAGATGTCGTCGGTGGCTCCGGCAACGACACCATCACGGGCAACTTACTGGCGAATACGCTGACGGGAAATGCCGGGAACGACAAACTGAACGGTGTCGGCGGTGATGATTCTCTGGTTGGGGGATCGGGAGATGATAACTATGTCTTCGCGACCGCCTTGACGGCGGAAGCAGATACTCTCACCGAAGGCACGAGCGCGGGGACAGATACGCTTTCGTTCAGCTCACTGGCAACTGGTGTGGTCCTCAGCCTGGAGACATCGCTTCCGCAGACAGTGCATTCGAATCGGTCGCTGAAACTTAGCTCTTCGTCGACATTTGAGTGCGCCACGGGCGGCTCCGCCGATGACAGGCTAACCGGAAACTCTCAGTCCAACACTCTGCAAGGTGGCCTCGGGAATGACAATCTCGCCGGCGGTGTGGGCGACGATTCGTTGTTCGGCGGCAGCGGTGATGATTCTCTGAGTGGCGGTGACAATAACGATTCACTCTTTGGCCAGTCAGGAAATGACTCAGTGTCAGGTGGATTGGGAGACGACCAGATCACAGGCGATGATGGCAACGACGTCCTTAGCGGCAACGACGGAGCCGACGACATCTCCGGAGGCATCGGTGACGACTCCTGCTCCGGAGGACTTGGGGATGACAGCATCGACGGCGATGATGGTATCGACAGCGTCTCAGGAGATGATGGAAACGACTCACTCGACGGCGATGAAGGTGACGACAGCATCGACGGAGGAGATGGCAATGATGACATCAAAGGCGGCGGCGGCAATGATGATCTACGAGGCGGAAACGGCAGCGATGACATGGATGGAGAATTCGGCGACGACATTGTCCGCGGCGGCCTCGGCAACGACTGGGTCAAAGGTGGAGAAGGTTCCGATGACCTCTTCGGAGATCAGGATGATGATTCCCTGTTTGGAGGAAGCGGCGACGACAACATTACCGGCGGAACGGGAACTGACGACCTGAATGGCGAAGATGGCGACGACAATCTTCGCGGCAGCGGCAAAGATCGTAAGAACGGTGGCAGTGGCAGCAACCGGGACGATGATTCCGGAGAAGACGAATCAGGTGACGACAGTCCTTAATTCCTCCCACTGGCTGAGATCATTGCCTCTGGCAGATTGATCGGTGACTCTGAACTGATCAGTCGCCAGAGGCATGAACATCCCAAATTGAACGCCTGCCTTTTGCTTGGCAGGCGTTTTTTTGTTTCCAGGCCACGTGTGTGTGTGTGTGTGTGTTGCGGAACACAGTGATGAGCACCGCGAGCCTAAGCGACAACTCGAGAAACCGGAGCATGGCTTGTGTGATGAATCCTCCACGCCACGTGCCCGTACCGAGTGACCAGCGTGATTCAGCTCCAGGGATTTGATTCGCTGTTCAGTTTTCCCTCCCTGCTTCAGCGGACGTTTCAAGGGCGATCGCTCAATCAAAGGTTTGTCGAGGTGAACCGGTACCCGGATGGATTACTCCCGTTCAACTCGGGAGAATTGTGACCATCGACTTGTCTTGATGATCAGACTGTGGTGGCGGGTAATATTTGTACTCACGACGAACGTGGCCGTAGCATGCAAGTGGAATGCGTAACGGATCGACGCTTCCCTTGACTGACAGCCGTGAAGCGAAATGATGGGGTTTGATGGGCCGGTCACTTGTCTTCGGCTGTTGCGGGGACTGCGGTGGGATACACCTGGACGCCGTCATTGACTCGGACGTCAGGGCGAGCCGCCCGGAAGTTTTCAATGCCTTTCGGACTCACAATGCAGTGCCTATCGAAATAGACAAACTTCAGGTCGGTGATCTCCGACAAACTCATCAGTCGAGTATCGTCAAACTTGGGATCACCCGAGATGCCGACAGTCTGAAGCCACTTGAATTCCAGAAGCGTTTGAAAGCCCTGGTCGGTGAGCTGCCCCAAGTTTAAGTTCAGCTCTCGAAGTTGTGTCAGCGCTTTCATAGTTTGCAGGTTTTCATCCGTTGCTCCAACTACAGCCAATGTGGTGAGCTTGGGGAGTTTCTGCAGTTGAGCGACTGATATGTCGGTAACATGTTGTTGTTTTAATCCCAGCGACTTCAGCTGCGGGAAGTTTCCAAGAATACTGAGCCCCTGATCGGTCAACCCAGGCGGCGTGCCGAGATCTTCAAGGTGAACCAGCGTCGCAAGCTTAGGGAATCCAACGTCCGTGACCTGTGTCTCACAAAAGTTAAGTGTTCGTAATTCGGTCATTCCGGCGATGACATCCGTCGCTTCGTCGCTGATGGGAAGAAATTGGATATACAAGTGGCGAAGTTTCTTGAGAGGTCCGAGGTTTTTGATGCCAGCATTTGTGATCTGAGAACTACCAGTCAAATCGAGGCTTTCCAAATTGGTTATTCGACCAATCGCCTCGCAATCGTTATCTCCAATGTTGGTGCCGCGAGCATTGAGCGTGTTAAGGCTGCGGCAACTTGCAAGTGTGTCGAGATCTCCGGACTTTATGTTTTTACAGTCCGTCAACCACACCGTGTTGAGTTGCCATTGACCGTCCGGCAGTTTGCCTCCAGGGCCCACGAACAAGATGCCTCCGGCCTCGTCGATTGTTTGAACGGAACCCCCGACAGAGAGCACCCATTCTGCGGCTTTGCGTTCGGCTTCGTAGTTGACCGGACCTGCGGCAGGGGCCGGTGGAGTCGAGGCTGACGATGGTTCCATGCCGAGGCCGGCTGATGTTTTGGCAGGGGCCATGACGTCGGTTTTTGCCGGGCCTGCTGGTTCCAGACGGACGGTAATGGTTTGAGTGGCTCCGGCTTTGACGCGGAACTTCTGGGTAAACGATTCGAAGCCGCCTTTTGTCACTTTCAATGTATGTTCTTTTTCGTCCGCTCGAATCTCGATCGGCTCCTGACCATTTCCGGTTTCCAGGGTGATCGTTTGCTTCTCGTCGACGGAAATCACCGCACCGGCAATGTCCGGCTGGTCGGCTTCAATAATGATCGTGCCGGTCGGAGTCTTCAGGCGGAAGACAAGAACGGCCAGCAGCACTAACGCAGCTCCCCCGGCCAGCCCTCCGTAAATCCTCCACGATCGACGTCCACCTTTGCCACCAGCCGCTTGAGGACGACGATCCTGCAAACGGACTCGACTTCGGCCGCGAGATGACACCGTACTCTGCGAGTCCACGATAATCGACGGGGCGGACTGCAATAATGTCTCAGACTCAGGCATGACCAACTTTTCTACCGCTGACGGTGTCACGGGAAGCGTGTGAGTCGGAAGACTGTGCTGCGGTAAATTGGTAACCGGCATCAGGGTTTCCGCTACCCCACTCAACGAGGGTGTTGTGTCTTCTGCTTTTACATGCCACGAATCAGACACGAATGTGTCCATGGTTGCATCAGAAGAATCGGAAGCGACATCGTCGCTCACAGCACGAAAGTTCGGCGTCGACATACGCGAGCCGACGCCCTGCGAAATTGCGGACCGCTGGGGCGACGCTGCGACAGCGTTGTGATTCAACCATAACTGCAGTTCGGCGATTAACTGTTCGCAGGAGGCGTATCGTTGCTCTGCCTGCTTGGCCGTCATCTTCTCCAGAATCTGCTGCAGCCCCTGATCCGCGTGACTGATCTTCGGGATGATCGCCGACTGATGAGCCATCAGGCGTTTGACGATCGTATCAGCCTCAAACAAGGCCCTGCCAGTGGTCAGGAAATACAGCGTGCAACCGAGGCTGTAAATATCGCTGCGTGCGTCTGCATTCTTGGAATCCATCGCCTGCTCGGGAGACATATAATCGATGGTTCCCATCAACATTCCCGTCCCGGTTAACCCCGCCTCGGCCTTCACGGCATTTTCGCCATCATCAAATCGGGCAAGCCCCATGTCGAGAATTTTCACAAGGCCCGATTCGTCCAGCAGCAGATTCGCCGGCTTGATATCGCGATGAACAATGCCCTGACTATGGGCAAACGACAATCCTCGTGCCACTTGCAGGATGTATCCCACCGCAGATGCCAGACCGATTGGTCCCTGAGCTTTCACAAGTGAAGAAAGGTCGGTCCCCCTGATGTATTCCATCACCAGATAATGAGTTCCCTTGAACTCCCCTGCATCATGGGCCGTGACAATGTTGGGATGATTCAACTGGGCCGCCGCCTCAACCTCTCGTTGAAATCGTCGTCGGCTGGTTTCGTCCTTGACGACCGCGGGCGAGATAACCTTTAGAGCGACTTCTCGCTTCATTGTTTTATGGCGAGCCTTGTAAACCTGCCCCATGCCCCCCTGGCCGATTTTCTCCAGGACAACATAACTTCCAATCACGAGGCTGCTGGCTTTACCACTTAATGCCAACTGAGCTTGAAACCGAGTCAAATGGCCACTGCGCACAAGCTGTTTTGCGACGACCTCTGGCACAGTCGTCGCCAGTGGAAGCGCTGCGGTTTCACAACAGTCTTTGATCCGATCTGCCGTCAAAAGTCCTGTCTTCTCTAGTGCTTCCGTCAGTTGTGCAGTTGTGATGGCCATGTATTTGTCATTTCACTCCTGACTTAGTCGCGACTTAGAACCATGACTCACAAGACAGGTCACCTTGCGGTGGTCATCAAACGCCTCTGATGCCGCACAGATAGTGCCTGGTTAAGCCGGGAAGCTGACGCCAAATCGAACAAAAATCCCGGCCCGTGAAGGCAGAACTTATTCCACCGGCAGATCAAATTCGCCAGAAACGTGGTAAAACCAGGAGGACTGAAATACCGGGGAATCAATGCGTCGATGCGACGTGTTGCCGTGCCAATAATAAAGCGATACGAGACATGAAAATGGCGACATGGTTTCCGGGGAGATTTCGCAAAAATCCTGAAAGTCTCAACCGCCGAAACTAAGTGCTATCGTTTTTTCAGCCTGATGCAATGACGGACAATATGTTCGTTGTCCCATCGAACATGTCCTGAACACCGACCTACAAGAAGGCAGCGATATCCCAGGTCATTTTCTTAAACACCACTAATCCATCCCAGTGCAAGCATCGGGAACTCCCAAAGCGACCACTCAAAACGACCCAATGTCAGGGCGTCCAAAAGTGCTGATGCATTGAACCTTATCAACAGATCGGTCCTCGCAAAAATCCTGACTCACATTGCCTTTCAAACAAGGTGCATCGCATTGAAGACTCGGCTTTTTAAGCCCGGCGATAAGTTCTGTTCGGGGGACCGGCACGGTGCTTTTCATTTAATCAGGAGACGGACGCAGGGATGTTCCACGCTCTGAAAAACTCATTCCCAGGCCAACGGCAGCCCCCAGTAAGGGGACGCATGTTCAAAGGAATAGAGGATTCCCTATTCGATTCGCTAACGAACAGCTTGTACTTGGCGATGAAGAATTCTTGCTGAAAATGGGCTTCGCCTGATTCAACGTTTTTCCTCTGCTAGTACACCAGCCATGGTCGCGAACAATGACAACAACGCGGATCAGTTTTCGATCGCTTATTCTCAGCTTCGACAACTAGCAGCCAGTTACTTGTCCAACGAACCTGCCGATCACTCTCTGTCGCCGACGTCCGTTGTGCATGAGGCCTGGACACGTCTGCAAACGATCCAGTCGCCGCCTGACAAAAAAATCAGAGAAGATTTCTACATGGTGTTTGCACGAGAGATGCAACGCGTCCTCATCGAATATGCCAGACGCAAACGTCGCCGAGAGACGTTATTGAAGTCAGGGATAGACGAAAAACAAATCATCGCTGAAGAATCTTCATCTCACTTGCGCCAACGGCTGGATGTGTTTACAGAAGATCTTCAGGATCTGGACCCGCTGGATCTTGAAATCGCGTTGAAGCGATTTGCGACAGATTACCCGGACAAAGCAAAACTGGTTCAGCTGCGTTTCTTTGTGGGCTGCAGCCTTCCGGAATGTGCCGAGATGATGCAAATCTGCGAGCGAACAGCCGATCGCTACTGGAGCTTTGCTCGAGCCTGGCTGACGCGTGAGCTGAGACGTTCCAGGCCATGACAAGTTACGCTCCGGTCGATCCCCTGAAAACGCTTCGAAGCGGTTTGACGCTTCCGTCAACATAAGTCACAAGCCAGACGGACTACAAAATGCATGGATGTCACCACAGAGAAAAATGATGTCTTGGGAGTGAAATGCTGTGTCCGGCAAACTAAGCATCGACGAGCTTCTGGATGAAGCTCTGGCCATCGAATCAGAAACCGATCGTGAAGCCTATCTGTTGCAGAACTGCGGAGATGATTCTGATCTGATCGCTGACGTACGCTCGCTAATCGCCGCCGCCCGGACCGTTTCAATCTTCGATCGACCTCTGTTTGAACCGGGGGCGGGCCTCGACGTGATTCTGGGTGGTCTCATCCCGGGACAAATTGGCCCCTACCGTATTCTGAAAACGCTGGGTGAAGGAGGCATGGGGTCCGTGTTCCTGGCGGAGCAGTCTCAACCCGTGAAGAGGCTTGTCGCACTCAAGCAGATTCGGTTCGGTCGGGAGAGTAATGATGCCTTCCTGAGGTTCCATCGCGAACAGCAAACGCTGGCGAAGCTTGAACACCCGAACATTGCGCGCGTCCTTGATGCGGCGAATACTGTCGGAAGTCACTCCTACCTCGTCATGGAGTATATCGACGGATGCAGCATTTCAGATTATTGCCGGAACAATTCAGCAACGGTATCAGAACGACTGCAACTGTTTCTGGAGTCCTGTCTCGCGATCCAGCATGCTCATCAGAAAGCAATTATCCATCGCGATATTAAGCCGAACAACGTGATGGTGACACGAATTGACGGCCGGCCGGTCGTCAAGGTAATCGACTTCGGCATCGCCAAGATCGTGGGCAGTTCAAATCACGAATGGGAAATCACAGAGAACTTTTCGGGAGCGGGAAAAACGCTGCCTCCCGGCACTCCGATTTACATGAGTCCCGAGCAGCTGACCGGAAGTCAATCGCAGCTTGACACAAGGACGGACATCTACTCGCTTGGCGCATTGTTATATGTTTTGCTCACTGATCATTTGCCATTCGATTTGCCGGCGGACAACCTGGCATCCGGTGAACTGCGTCGAGTGATCCGCGAGCTGGATCCTGTTCGGCCGAGCTTGCGGCTCGCAAAGTCAGCCAGGATATCCTCCGGAAATGGACGTGAAAAATCTTCGGATGACCGACTCTTGAGTCCGGTCGTACGAGCTCAGGAACTTCAGGGTGATCTCGACTGTATTGTGCTGAAAGCCATGTCCAGAGAGCCGGCCCGGCGATATCAGACGGTTGGTGAACTGATGGCCGATATCCAGAACCACCTTGATCACAAGCCCGTCACAGCACGCCCCGCTTCCGTTGCCTATCAGCTGACTCGATTCGCGAAACGCCATCGAGGCTCACTGGCGTTTGTTACCACGGCAATCGGCTGTCTGGTCGTAGGACTGATTGCCGCTGTCGTTCAGGCCAATCGAGCCATCCGCTCTGAAAGAACGGCTCTTCTTTCCGAACAACGAATGGCCGAACGGTCCTATGCATCGGATCTGCTGCTGGCTTCCATGGCGATCCAGAAACAGGATTCGTTCGAGGTCACCAGAAAACTGGAGCGGTATCTTCCTGGACCAGGGGAGAACGACCGTCGCAGCTTTGACTGGTACCTGCTTAACCGCATGAACAGCTTCAGGTCAAACACGGTGGCTCAACAGGAGGACGCTGTTTACTTCATTTGTCCCTTGAAGCTCAGCCCGGAAGTCGCTTCATGCGGCGAGGCCGGCATTATCAGAATTCACCATCTGCAAACAGGAGTGATCAGGCTCACCATTGCCGCTGGTCAGGGTGAAGTCAATGGGCTCGCCGTTTCTCCCGATGGTCAATCACTGGCGTCGGCCGGAGATGATGGCACCATCCGGATCTGGAACTTAAGCAACGGCGAACACAAAGGCATGTTTCAGGCTCACAAGAGACAGGCGTTTCAGGTCGCATGGTCTGCTGATGGTCAATGGCTGGCGACCTGTGGCAACGAAGTGGATGTAAAGCTGTGGTCGGCCAAAGATTTTTCTCTGCTGGAAACCCTCAGCTCTGATGGGAAGGATCTGGAATGCCTGGCCATCAGTGCGAATGGTGATGTGGCCTTCGGGGCCGAACGAGGTGATCTGACCATCATTCGCCCCATGTTCCTGGAAACCAACCCGGGAGACCGATCGAAACAGTTGGGAGGAATGCACCAAAAAGGGCCCACCGGACACTGCTCCAATGTGGCGTTTTCGCCCTCCGGATCACTCATTGCGGCAGGTCGCGAAGACGGTTCCGTCACGCTTCAATCCATGCTGGAAGAGGAACCCTTCTTTCAGGAATTGCATTTCAATGATCGAGTCAAATCGTTGGCGTTCTCTCCGGACGGCCAGAAGCTGGCGATCGGCAAAGCCGACGGAGCGGTCACGGTCATTCCACTGGGGGCGATGCTGCTGAAGACAGAGCTCAAGCTTTCCGAGCTGTTAACAGATATGGAAGGAAACCCGGCCACTCTGAACAACAGTTCGGTTCAAGGCGAACCGTTTCTGGTTCGCTCAACACCGGTCCTGCAGAACGGCAGGCTTCCGACAGGCACCAGCCAGGTGCGGCTGGAATTCAGCGAAGCCATGAAAATGACAGGCTTCATGGACAACGTTTCGTTAAACATCAAACGGCTCGATGCGAACGATCATGCGCCCAGTGTGATCTATCCTACAAACGTATCCCTGAAGGGAAACACGGTCGATCTTTCCTTTCCCGCGGCGACTTTGCATACAGACTGGGAAGAACAGTCACAGGATCTGACCGGAAGAACATGGAAGGTCGGTGATGCCCATGTCGCCTCTCTCTGCTTTGACGGCAATGGATCCAGCCTTGTCGTGGCGGATGAAAACGGACACATTCAGAACCTGATCGGTCTGGCCGACACAAATACATCAGAGATCGCAACAGACGTCGAGGACTTTGCTGCAGCAGACAACGGAAAACTGGCGATTCTAAAAAGAGACTTCAGTTCCAGCCTTGTTGATCTGAGCAACATCACCGAACAGACGCCAGTCGGCGTCACGTTTGCCAGTCATCGACTGGAAAAGGGAAGGTTTGGTTTCTCCGATGCCGGCGAACAGTTCTACTTCCTGAGTGGTGACGAAAAAGATCCTGACGCTGTCTTGCTACGCTGGCAGGGATCAGCGGGCAAGCCGGAGGTTGTCTGGAAACCGGCTCCCGAGGAAAGCATACGATATTTTCTGGGGTGCTTTGAGAACCGCTGGCTGATCCTGGAAACTCTGCCAAGAGAGCAGCCGAGCAATGCACCGGGGGCCAAAGCTGACATCGTGGTTGTCGACCTCAAAGACAACAAGGAAGTCAGTCGCGTGAGCGGCCTTGTATCGGTCTGGTGGGCGATCTCAAGCGACGGCCGGTTTCTGATCAGAAGCACTCATGATGGAATCCACTTCCATGATCTGCAACGTGGCACCGTTACCGCGACACTGCCAAACAGTAAGCCTACAGCGAACGCGATCGCGATTTCAGCGGACGGCAGCAAGGTTGCCATCGCTTACTCTGAACGCATTTTGCGACTCTACCGAATATCTGACGCTGCTCTGCTTCAGGAATTGAAACTGCAGGGCGGAGCCATTTCCGACCTTGCCTGGACCCCGGATGGAAGAACGCTGGTCACCGTCAGCTTTGATGGTTTTCTGCGTTGCTGGAGCAGCGAACTTCTGGAGCTAACCGCGTTGTTTCGTCTGCCCACTGAAGATCCCGGCAAAATGGCAATTACTGAAAACGGTCGAGCGGCCATCATCCTCGACAGAAACGCCCGACTCTATCGAGTTCAGGCCTACTGAGACTCCCTGAAACACCAGACAGATCTGCCAACCGCTCGTGAAGAAGAGTCTTGCGTCTGCCATCCGCGCACAATTCGCCGCCGCGTCGCGTTTGCTGATTTTTGAGCGCGCTCAGGTGGCCGAATCATAAACAGAGGCGAAACTCGACTTATGGCGCCGAGAGAGAGCGGACGTTGTCCGTCCGCTCACTGTCGCCGTGACTACAAAATGTCGAGGATTTCGCCGGTGACTAAGCCCGTGACCAAGTCGTCCAGGGCTCGGAAGTACCAGTCGGTTCCGTTGCCGCCGATCAGTGAATCAACTGCTCCTGCGTCGTTCAGCACGTTCACTTTCGCCTTTAAGGAGACGGCAGGAGATCCTACGCCCGCACGCAGATTGCTGATGCGAGTTGCATACGCGTTGCCGGAGACCCACTGCGACTGAAGCGTATTGAGATTGCTGAAACTGGTGTCGCTCGTCGTGCGTCCTGCAATCAGGATATCATCGCCAGTTCCGCCGTTCAGAGTGTCTCCTCCGAGACCGCCAATCAGAATGTCGCGACCACTACCCGATTCCAGAATATCACCGGCCTCCTGACCAACAAGAATGTTATTGCCATCGCCGCCTGTCAGCCGGTTCGCAAGAGCATTCCCCAACAACGTATCACTGCCAGTGCCGCCTACCGCGTTCTCGAATGTACTCAGAGAATTGAGCTTCAGAGTACGATTGGTATGCACCGGCTGCACAGAAGTCGATCCAAGATTTACAGCGACGCTGGTCGTCAGGTAAGCGAAGTTCAGTGTGTCGATGCCTTCATTGTTATTCTCCGTCACCTGATCGGCTTCAGCGACGGTGGCCGGAACAAACATGTAAGTGTCGTTGTTGGCCCCGCCCAGCAGCACGTCGTTGCCAGCAGCACCAAGAAGTTTGTCGTCACCGGCATTGCCGGTCACAGTATTGTCCAGACTGTTTCCGAACAATGTGTCAGCACCGCTGCCACCAACGATGTTCTCAAACCCAGTAGCGGAATTCAGCTTCAACGTACGATTCAAATGCACCGGCTGGACCGACGTCGAGCCGAGGTTCGCCACGACGCTGGTCGTCAGGTAGGCGAAGTTCAACGTGTCGATGCCTTCATTGAGATTCTCGGTGACCTGATCGGCTTCGGCGACAGCAGAGGGAACAAAAATGTAGCTGTCGTTGTTGGCACCACCCAGCAACAAATCGCTGCCTGCGCCGCCGTTAAGTGTATCGTCTCCAGCGCCGCCACTCAGGGTATTATTCAAGCTGTTGCCGAACAGTGTGTCGGCACCGCTACCGCCAGTCAGGTTCTCAAAGTCGAATGTGGAATTCAGCTTCAGCGTACGATTCGCGTGCACTGACTGGATCGACGTCAATCCGAGATTTGCCACAACACTGGTCGTCAGATACGCGAAGCTCAGCGTGTCTTTGCCTTCGTTCAGATTCTCGGTAACCTGATCGGCTTCGGCAACGGTAGCTGGAACAAACATATAGGTGTCATTGTTGGCTCCGCCGAGCAGCACGTCGTTGCCGCCAGAGCCAAAGAGTTTGTCGTCCCCGGCACCGCCGGACAAGGTATTGTTCAGGCCGTTGCCTAACAGTGTGTCAGCACCGGAACCACCAATGAGGTTCTCAAAGACTATCGCCGAATTCAACTTCAACGTTCGATTCGCATGGACCGGCTGAATTGTCGTCAATATAAGATTCGCCACCACGTTTGTGGTCAGGGCTGCGAAGTTCAGCGTATCCGCGCCTTCGTTCGGATTCTCGGTGACCTGATCGGCTTCAGCCACGGACGCAGGACTGAACAGATAGGTGTCATCGCCAGCCGCACCAATCAGATTGTCGTTGCCGGGACCGCCCGTCAAGGTATTGCCCAAACTATTGCCCGTCAGCGTGTCAGCACCGGAACCGCCCACGGCATTCTCGAATGTACCACCCGATCCCAGGTTCAGTCTCAGATTAGTAGCATGCGCGGTCTGGAGTCCAACGGACGCAAGGTTCAATGACAAACCCACAGTCGTCGTCAGCGCAAAATCAACAGTGTCTTGACCACCACCTGCTTCATCCAGCGTCCAATCTCCCAGCGACGTATCAGCGTCGAACCGATAGACATCATTTCCCGCGTCTCCGACAAAAGTGCGAGTTTCGATTCTTGTCAGTGTCAGACTTGCTCCGTTCACCGTCACCACCGAGCTGTTGTTGACGATGATCGTATCATCGCCGATGGTGCCCACAACGCGAACAGAGTCGTTACCGCCCAGGCCGTCCAGAGACAGAGGGGCGTCGATGGAAAATTTCCCGAGCGTCGCGACCGGTCCCCCATTTGTGGAACGCGTTACCGTGACTTCATTTTTCCCCCCAAGCCGCGAGTAATTGAGGGTGAAAGCATCATCTCCGGACGTGCCGAGCGGTGTCGACACATAAAGTTCCGTTCCATACTCTACCGAATCTATCGAGGCGAACAGCTTATCTCCCACGGAATGGATCCGCGAAATCGGATTTGTCCGCTCGTCGACGACCTCGACCGTGCCGACATCCGTTCCGTTAGATTTCCAAAGGCTCTTTCTGTTCGATTCGCTATCACTAGCCAAAAAATACAGCGTCCCGTTGACATTTGTCAGCGCCTGCGGAGAGGCACTGTGTGGATATGTGACATGAAGGATCTCCGTTTCTCCAAGGAAAATATCCTTCACCATCTTCGTCCCAGTTGTTGTCCCGTCGCTCTTCCATAATTCCTCTCCGTAAGTGGAAGAGTAAGCAGTGAAGTAGAGCGTCCCAGCGAGATTGACAAGCTCTCGAATTGCGCCAGACGTCCCATCCCCTAAGACCGTGACAAGTATGGTTCCAGCAGACGTTCCATCGGTCTCCCAAAGCTCTTGACTGCTGCTGGATTCTGCGAGGAAGTAGAGAAGCCCTCCCGGACCAGTGACCTTAGTGGTACCGGCTGAACCTATGTCTTTGACTAGTACCGTCCCGACCGCTGTTCCATTGCTCTTCCAAACCTGTGTGCCGTTCGCCGTGAAATAAAGCATTCCTCCATGATTGGCCAGGTGAACAGGGCCGCTACTTCCGCTGCCGGTGACGATATCTTTGACCATCACTGTCCCGGCTGAGGTACCATCGCTCTTCCACAACTCCCGTCCATTGGCACCATCGTCGGCTACGAAATACAGGATTCCGCCAACATTGCTGAGATATCCGGGATAGGAACCAGCTTTACCGCTGCGGAGGCTCCTGACCATATTCGTTCCGGCCGCAGTACCATCAGACTTCCACAGCTCCGTCCCGTTAACGCCATCATCAGCAGTGAAGTACACGATAGCCCCGACACTGGTGAGATTCGTTGGATCAGAACCGTACAAGCCACCACGAATATCTCTGATCAGAACTGTCCCATTCGACGTACCGTCACTTTTCCAGAGTTCCGAGCCGTTTAGACCATCATTTGCAGTGAAGTACAGATTTCCGCCCGCGTTTGCAAACTCTGTTGGCTGTGAGCCGATCCCATTTTTTTCTACCTCCACGTTTATCACAACGGTGCCAGCTGCCGCTCCGTTGCTGATAAATAATTCCTCGCCGCGGGAGCCGTCGTCAGCAGCGAAGTACAGCCTGCCGTTGATGTTGGTGAGATGGACGGGATTCGAACTATCGTCGCCGGGGTTAACATCTTTTACGATGACCGTGCCCGCCGCGGTTCCATCACTCTTCCATAGCTCGGAGCCAGAGACACCATCATCAGCCTCGAAATACAACGTCCCGGAAATATTGATCAGGCTGTCGGGGGAAGAACCCTCAGCAAGCGGGCAAATGTTCCTGACAAGAGTTGTTCCGGCGGCAGTTCCATTACTCTTCCACAGCTCTGAACCGGAGACACCGTCGTTAGCAGAGAAATATATCATTCCGCCAATGTTGGTCAGGCTTCGCGGATGTGAGCCATCAATCCCCGAGCGCAGGTTTGCAACCATTGCGGTTCCACCGGCGGTACCATTACTCTTCCACAGTTCTGAACCGGAGACACCGTCGTTAGCAGAGAAATATATGATTCCGCCAATGTTGGAAAGATTGCTCGGATATGAGCCATCAATCCCCGAGCGCAGGTTTGCAACCATTGCGGTTCCGGCCGCGGTACCATTGCTTCTCCACAATTCACGTCCCGCAGTACCATCATTAGCCGTGAAGTAGAGCGTGCCGCCAATGTTAATCAGGTCGTCCGGTGAGGAATCATTGGGGAAAAGTTTGGAATAGGGCGCCTCATAGGGAAAGGATACAATCTTCTCCACGCTGCCACCTGCAATGTCTTTGACAAGAATAGTCCCGGCTACCGTGCCATCGCTCTTCCATAATTCTCGGCCAGTGCTCCCGTCAGTCGCTGTAAAGAATAAAGTTCCACCAATGTTGGTGAAATCCTGAGGAGATGAACTGTTGGGCTTATCTTCGATGCGAGGTACTCCGGCAAGATTATCGAAATAAAACTCCTTATGGCTCCCGTCATAAAGATCTTTTAACATCAAACTCCCCGCTGCGGTCCCATCGCTTTTCCATAATTCGGTCCCATGGTCGTTAAAACCTGCGAAATAAAGCGTCCCGCCTACGTTCGTGAAGCCGACCGATCGAACGAACGGAATATCCTTAACGAAAACAGTTCCGCTATCGGTTCCGTCACTCTTCCATAATCCAGTGTTTTTGTCCCCGCCATTGGCCCAGAAATACAGAGTCCCATTCAATTCCGTGAGTCCCGAGACTGAAGAAAGGACGCCATCCCGGGGGCCCTTGACAATCTTTGTTCCCGCAGATGTCCCGTCAGTTCGCCACAATTCCCCTTTAGAGTTCGCAGTGGCCACAAAGAATGTCGTTGATCCAATCGCAAGAAATTCTCGTGGACTGGAACTAACAGGCGTAAAGCCCAAATTAATATCTTTCACCAACTGAAAATTAGCTGACAGCAACTGGCGTTGCTCGAGCAATTCCGTGCGTCCCCGGCCACTTCGATTCCGCCGCGCAGAAAACTTATCAGAGAATAAGATCTCGAATTGATTAAGGATTCTTCTCACAGAGTCAAGCATGTTTGAGCTCCTGGATTCGTGTTGAGTTAATTGCAATGGACGATTGGCAAAGGAAAAAAGATATACGCGAATATTTAGAAATATTTTATGACGCTTAGATCGAGAGGC
>CANHVD010000063.1 GCA_947463775.1 Planctomycetaceae bacterium
CCCGCGTTCCACATGGAACGCTGCAGAGGCAGCAGATCGGAGTCTCGCGATCATCGCGGCTTCTCCGTTGGTCTTCGTCTGATTAGCCTGAGGAAGGATGACCTTTGGTGACTCATGGCTGAGTCAGGTCACAGTGGCCATCATCGGAAGAAGTTGAGGAAGGTAGAATCTCGAACACCGAAAGGTTCAGTATCCGAGCCAATCGAATTTCAGGTGGGATTTCGTAACCGACGAGGTTAGCTCAATTCTTGGTTCTTGTGAACGTGGTCTAACCGGGCCAACCTGAGCCCGTCAAGTGAAACCCCGATCAAGTAAACCACACCGTCTCATCTCGGGGAATCGTTTTCTGGCAGAATCCCGGATTCGGCGAGGCCTGCGGGCCATTTTTCCGGAATTCGCCAGTAACGCGAATCGCCCGTCAGTGCGTAAATGCGACGGGACTTGTTGCCTTTCGGAAACATCCCCCGATACACCCATCACCCTGGACACAGAATAAGCTGCCCACAAATTGATCGGCCACCGAAACGGGCTGCAATTGATTTCCAGCCAGCGAGCCTGAGGGTCTGACTGACCCTCAGAACGCATTGGAACGGGGAGTTCCGATCAACCGGTCAGGTCACTGAGTGGGGCAGGTTTCTAACCTGCCGCGGAAACAGATTTCCTGAGTCACCGCTGGTCGTCTCTGGAGAGTCGGCAAGTTAAGGGCCTGCCCCACGGGACCGCTACTCCCAACGACTGTTGACAAACTCCCTATCGAGCATTCTTTCTCAAGGGCCCAACGAGTACGGCGTTAAAGTGGATCTACGGTGCCTGCGACTTGGCGGTAAACGACGAGATCAAAGCCGCCTTACCGCGTCTGGAGACTAGAGCGTCTTGAGTCAGCGGACTCGGTAGAGCTCAAAGACTTGCGTTGAAACCTCAGGGTGCTGGGACAGCCACTTCGGAGTAAACAAATCCAGCAGTGTGACATCGCCCGGTTCGTAAAGGACTTCTGTCACGAGTTCGAAATGGCGATCCTGCAGAAACCAGTCTTCCCAAAAGCCGGGTGTCCGTTTCGCGTTGGGACCGATCACAAGGAACGTTGGCACCGCGGGCGAACTTCCATCCGGCTCAGCAAGATTGAGATGGCTCACGGGACCAACAACCAGACCAGACTGCGCCAAATGCAGCAGCAAAGCCGGCTCGCCATAACCGTAAACGACCAATTTCTGCTTTGCACGCTCTTCGATCGTAAACTCGCGATTCTGAGTCGTAGCGACACGCGATTCCAGAACCTTCCTTGGACTGATCGTCTCACCGTTCGACAGTGGCAGACGAAACGGTTTCCATTCTCCAAGAGAACTCAGCACGCAGACATCCGCAAGTTGCCGAGCCGCCCGATCGATCGAAGTACGATCTTTGTAGAGCTCGGAACGGAACAGCTCCGCAGGCGAAACGACAACAATCTCATCAGCCTCATCGCGCTGCAGCACGGCCGTGAGCACTGCAACGATCAGCAACGATTGCAGCAGGCGTTGTCCCCAAGTCCCGCCTGCATGCACCGGGGTACTCGATTCGGGATGTCTGGCAACACTCAGGTTCGATTCCAGCCACCAACTGACTCCTCCAGCGGCAGCCAACCAGATTGAAGCCAGTAGCGGAAAGAAAAGTCGGGCATAGGGATGATAAAGCGGCGTCACCAGCAGCATTCCGCAGAACCAGGCCAGAGTTGTACAGTAGCCAAGTGCGGGGTCGATGATCGGAGCCGCCAACAGGTCACCTCGTGACAACGGCAACGCGCCCTCAGATGTGGGCGATAGGTCGCGGGTTGCTCGGCGCAGCCACGCTCGACCCAAAACTGGCCATAGGAAGATGCCTCCAAAGCCCCCCAACGCCAGACTGAAGAGTATCAGCGGCGTCCAGACTCTAAGGGCAAACACCATCATTGCGGCTGATGCTACTGCGAAGCGAATCATCAGCCAGCGAGGCGGAAATCTACCAGCGGCGGATTCTCCGGTATTTTTTTCTTCATTGCTGTTCCCTGCGTTCCCGTTCCCCGTGGAACGACCGGCCAGGTTCCATCGATACCATGCAGCCGCCAACATCCCGATTCCCAGTGATATCGCGCCAGCCATTCCGTCGTGCCAAAACTGACTGGCAAGGTGCTGCCCAAGATGGCTTGTCCACGCATCAATGCTCGCCCAGGACAACGATCGTGCATATCCAGCATGATTTTTTGTCACCGCCGCGTAGCCGCCGACGGCCTGCAATTGCCACAACCACGGGGCGAAAGTCGCAAACGCTGACACAATGATTGTGGCCAGAATCGAAAGGACTCGAATGGCGCTCATGTCTTTCCGCCCCCGCCAGACCCACCATAGGGTCGTGCCGCTCGTCAGAATCGCCAATGGCAGCCAGCCTGTATACTTGGTCAACCAGGCAAGCCCGCAGGCCAATCCACTGAAGACAGCAGTTCGAAACGAGGAATTTCCAATAGCGACGGTTCCCAGGTAGACCGATGTCGCGAGCCAAAACAGGCATGTGACGTCCGTCAGTGCCATTCGCGAATAGATAATGTGGAAGTCGCTCATCGACACCACGGAGGCCGTGAAGATTCCGGCAGCCACTCCGAACCACGCCCGAGCCATTCTCCAAAAGACAATGATCGAAAGTGATCCGAACAATAGGGATGGCAGAAATGGGGCGAAACGACTAACCCCGGGGACGACATGAAAGAAGTCAATCATTCCCGACAGCAGCGGTGGAGCATAGAACTCACGGGCCGGATAGGGCGATCCAGCCATTCCATCGTGCCACAGCACCGACGCATAGATGCCCTCATCGAAGTGCTCAACCGATTCACGATCCAGGTGCCAACATCGCAGCAGGAGACCGAGCACAAAGAATCCCGCCACGAGAGCGATTTCAGTCTTTGGTGTGGGCTGGGTCATCAAAAGGATCCGTAAGTCAGCTTTTGCAAGGGAATACACAAGTTAAAGGGTTCGATGCCCTTGGGCGAGTCACACATCAGAGATTACCTCGCGAATTGGCGATCCATGAATTCGTCCACGCTCCGGTTCGGGATTTTGAAGTGGGAATCAGGTGTAGGTTGGTTGAGTCCACCGGATCCCGGTTTACCATACGACGCGAAGAACTTCACACGGCTGACCATTTACCAAATGAGCAATCCTATGTCCGAGCAGACTCCCGGAAAACTATACGATGCGGCTATGAAGCTGAAGGCGGAAGGAAACCTCGAAGGCTGCGTGGACGCATTGAAAAACATCCTGACGATTGATCCAAACCATGTGCAGACCCACATGGCTCTGGGAGTCCATCAGCAGAAGCTTGGGCGATTCGAGGAAGCCATCTTCCATGCCAAGAAGGTGTCTGAGCTGGAACCGACGGATGCTTTCTCGTTCACACAACTGTCCGTGATCTACCAGCGATGCGGAAAGATCTTCGAAGCCGAAGAAGCCATGGCCCGAGCACGCGAAATCCAGGGAACTCCGCAACGTCATTAGTCGCACCATTCGCTGGCGTGTTTTGTGGCATGCTCCCAACGTTTACCACGAGGCCAACGGCGACGCCCTTCGTCGTTGGCCGATGACTATTGCCATTCACGTGGCAGGCCGAGTATCGTGGCAGAAGCATAGGGGCCAACTCGACAAGCTTGACAGCCGAAGCCACCAAGACGCCCGAAACGCTGAGTACCTGAGTTACATGCCGACAATCTGGTCGCGTTCCGGCACGTAGTGAGTACCACTCGGCCGTCGGCTTTGGCTTGGCTGTAAATGCGGCTAGCCACTAGCAGCTAGCCGCTCCATAAACTCCGCGACCAGCAACTCGCTTACTTCCGCCGTTCGTTCACCCAACTCACAAACAGCTCCGCGGACAGCGATGATGTCAGGCTGCAGAGGCAACAGCAATGGTAAATCCATCAGCGTAACGCGGCCCGCCAAGGCAAGCTGCAGCCCCTGAGCAGCGGTCGCTTTTCGCAGCGAGGTGATTTCTTCCACTGGCAACCAGTCCAGCAGATTGGTTCCGTCCTTGACGAAAGTGTCAATCAACAGGACGGAGCAATTCGTTTCGAGAGCCGCTTCAAGGACATCATCCGGAGTTGGTGCATCGGCTCGCTGGTGATCTGCGTATGCAACCGCAACCCATTCATGATCGCCGGAGAAACGACAACGCACATCGATCCATGAGTTCCGCCAGCGCCCCATGCCCTGCCGGCCCGCTGCCGCAACCTGCGATAGCCCAAGCTTCATATAGCTCGGTTGCAAGCCTGAAATCGCCGGGCAAATCTCGTCATTGGCTTCATTGGAGAATGACGTTGATCCAACAGGCAAGTCGCTTCCAAAGAGTGATGACGACTCACTCCACTCCTGCACTTCCCCCAACGCAACACTCAGAGGAACCGGTTCGGTCCTCACACGATCAGAATGTTGTTGCTGTTGCCTGAGAACGTCAGCGATCGCCAGCAGATTCTCCAACGAAGCGCGACCGAGTGAGCCTTTGGATGGCTCTTTAACGTCGATGATATCTGCCCCGCCGCGAACGGCCATCAGGGCTTCTTTTGCGTTGCGAACGGACACTAACAGGCGTGGAATTCCGGAGAACACTGAGCACCTGTTCGCGAGTGACGTCAAAAATGGCACGCAATAAAGAAAGAAGCCCGCGTCTTGGGAGAGCCCGGGCTTCATTCAGTTTTTCATCGTTGTCTGAGACAAGGACTAGAGTTCCGGAGCAGCTTCTTCAGCCTCTTCCGCTTCGCCCTCTTCGACTTCGTCTTCGATCTCAATATCTGCATCAATATCGATGTCTTCAGCGACTTCGACCTCTGGATCGATCTTTACTTCGTCATCAATATCTTCATCCGGTGGAGGCACAACCACGCTGATCATTGGAGTGCCGTCTGGATTCAATGCTTCCTTGACCGGTTGCATGAAGTAGCGACGCTTGCCTCGCCCAAGAAGGGTTGCCAGCAACTCGTCAGCCTTTTCCTTTTCGTGAAACAGGAATCGGCCTTCTTCTCGCATCGTGCTGCTGTAAACGACCCAAACCAGCCGGCGACGCTGCATCGCTTCTTTGGCTCGGCGAGTACGTGGTTTGGCAGCTTTCTTCTTTTTTGGAGCCCCGTCTTTGTCTGCCTTGGAGGCTCGTTTCTTTGTGGTACCCTCGCCCTTCTCTTCAGAAGTCTTGCGAGATGCCTTTTTCTTGACGCCGGTTTCAGCTTCTGCGGCTTCCGCAGCTTCAACCTCGCGACGCATTGAGAGACGACTCTTAGCCATTTTTCCTGCCAAACACGCGGACTGGAGAACCTTCGCTTTTCCGACGACGCCAGGAAAACGACGGCTCAATGTGAATCAGAAATTTATCCCGAACACGTCAAAACATCCTTTCGACGCGCGAAATCCGGGACTTTGAAGCGGGGGAGAATAGCAGGGTTCCGTCCGGGAATCCACCCTTGATGAAGAAAAGATCGTTTGAACCTTCGAGCCGGCTATTGCCGGGCAGATCCCCCGGAAATCGCCCCCACGCGGTCAACGACGGCCTGAATCGCCTCTTTCATGCGAGCCCGGTCGACCTGATGAACATCAATCGGCCGCCCAATCTCGGAAAGCATTGTGACGGTCAGTCGTCCTCCAAGATGCTGACGGAACTCCTCCAATCCCTGAAAAAGCTCGTCCGTTCGCCTCAACGTGGGGTGATCATTCAGCAGTTTAAGTCGCTCCAGCGATTGCAGGACCCGATCCGCCTGGGTTTCGGGAAGACCATGAACAAGACTCGAATAGACCGTGTCGACTGCCACACCGATCGCCACAGCTTCGCCATGCCGCAACTCGAACTGGCTCATGGCTTCCAATTTATGGGCGGACCAATGCCCAAAATCCAATGGTCGAGCTTCCAGCATCTCGAATGGATCGCCGCCAGCAGTGATGTGTTTCAAATGCCAGTTGGCCGAATCCTGGATCACCGACCAGCAGGCATCACCACGAGCCACAATCGAATCCGCATTACTCAGGATTCGATCGAAGAAGTCAGGATCCTTCAGAAGGGACACTTTGACGGCTTCAGAAAACCCGCAGCGGAAGTCGCGATCGCTAAGTGTTGTCAGCAGCGAACGGTCATTAATTACTCCCCACGGAACGGCGAAAGACCCGAGCCAGTTCTTCTTTTCAAAAAGATTGACGCTGTTCTTAACGCCAATCCCCGAATCAGCCTGAGCCAGCGTCGTCGTGGGAATACGGATCAGCCGCAGGCCTCGATGAGCGATCGCGGCAGCAAAACCTACCGCATCCAAAACTGCGCCGCCCCCAATAACGACGACGTAACTTCGCCGATCCAGATCGGCTTCGTGAAACACCTTCAGCATTCGCTCGAGGATATGCACATCGTTCTTGACGGCTTCACCACCGGGAATAATTTGAACATTCCCGACCACCTGAAACTTGTCCGTGTTGCGTCGAGCGATGGAGTGAAGACGCTGCCGAAGGTCGGGATTAGCATTCCCGACATGCTCGTCCAGCCAGAACTGAACGCGCGGAATGCGGCCCTCGGAAGACTCCAGCAACCGGACCAGTACTTCAGAATCAGCACCAAGCACATCGTGCGTGAAACGGAGACGATGTCGAAACGCAACCGTGAAGTCGACGTCAGCGATGGTGCGTGCCGTTTGCTCTGCAGATGGGGAAGTCGTGGGCATTGAGGTTCAGCGGCAGGAATTGTGGGAGGCGATTCACCATGGTCGGCTTCCCTTCCGCCACGTTCAGTTCTCCACAGCATACCCCGCTCCTCGCCATTTTGCCAATCGATTCGGGGACGACGTCGGACTGGCTTCACTCTGCGGGCCCCGCTGCGACTGGAGATCGGATTGCAGAAAACAAAGGGGTTATGCCAGTTCCCCTGACTAGCGCGAGTGCGGTTCTGGAGCGCCCAACTGCATAATCGATACAGCCGTCACATCCGGGCGCAGAACGCAGACTGACCGGCAATCGTTGCGCTTTGCCTCGACCGCCCATTCTTTGTAGTCCGAAAACATTGGCAGTGTTACCCAAGAGAGCGAGTCAAAGACTCACCAGAAATTCTGAATGCGGCGTGTGCATTCAAGGTGTTTCCGAGGCTCACTCAGCAAGAACGATGTGTAGGAGAATTGAGATGAAGGCGATGAAATTGTTTGCGGCTCTGGTAGTGTGTTCAATGGCTAGCAGCGCACAGGCTGGGCTGTTCGGCGTATTCAAGAGCAATCACGGCTGCGGATGCAGCGTTGAGCCAACGTGCTGTGCTCCTGTTGAAGCTTCATGCTGTGCTCCAGTTGAAGCAAGCTGCTGTGCTCCAGCTGCTTGTGGAACTGGTTGTGCTCCAGTTGAAGCGACATGCTGTGCTCCAGCCGCTTGCGGAACAGCTGCTGAGCCATCATGCTGTGCTCCAGTAGAAGCTAGCTGCTGTGCTCCAGCCGCTTGCGGAACTGGTTGTGCTCCAGTTGAAGCTACTTGCTGTGCACCAGCTGACTGCTGCAACGAAGGTTGTGGAAATGGTTGTGGCGACTCTTGCTTCAAGATGCCTAAGCTGAAGCTGCCAAAGTTCAAGTGCCCAAAGTTCCGCCTGCCAAAGCTGAAGTTCCCTAAGCTGGGCTGCGGTTCATCTTGCGGCGACAGCTGCTGCGAGCCAACCTGCTGTGCTCCAGTCGAAGCTTCTTGCTGTGCACCAGCAGCTTGCGACCCAACCTGTGCAGCACCATGCGGTGGCTGTAACTGAGATCAGGTTGGCGTAAGGTGCGGTAATTAGCCAACGTGATTTTCAGAGTCTGACGGTGAAAGAGAGCGAACGTCGTGATTCGCTCTCTACCGTCCCTGAAAGTTTCGATCGTGCGGATTGAGGAATTCAAGTGGACGCCGGCAGATTAGCCTGAGTCACGGTTAATAGCCCAGCCTTCCGCCCCGACGATGCTGAGGATCGTGAGGAAACTCACTTGGGGAACACGCTCAACGGGATGTACACCCGAAACAGCGGTTCCACCAGAATGGATCAGCAACAGGGTGGAACCGTTGGAAAAACAACAGAACGGCGATGAATCACTTCCTGATTCATCGCCGTTTCTGCGTTGATACCCGCGAAATTCGCCCCTCTCTTGCACTCCGCATCGTTCACTGATGCAGTCTCAAGAAGATCACCGGATGGTCTACGAATCCGGATGTGGCTTGATCCACCGCGACGACACCTTATATATACACGTTTTCTGTTGCATCGAATCGCCGGAAAATGGATGAGGTGGCTCCGTGGATGTCGGCATGAGCTATGCAGGACGCAGTCAGTTGAAACTGCTGTCCAGCGGAGAACGAATTCTTGACTTCGCCCCCAATCTGGCTCGCGACAAAGTCGAATTCAACGCCAGTTTGGCCGATCCCATTCGCTTTCGAGAAGCCATCAGCGCGCTGCATGATGTGGTGATCAATGATCTGACGTTCACTCCTCGCGACAAGACCGGATACGAAGACTGGAAGAAACAGCAAGTCGCCCGCGAATCGGCATTGCGAAAGCAGGCCCGGGATTCGGCTCGCGAAACTGTGAGAACTGGTAACGTTCCTCGTGCAACGGCCGAACAGAAGGCACAGCATCATTCTGCGCTGGCTCGATACTGGCAGGCTCGCAGCCAATTGAATACTCGCCTTCGTGACGAGAACCAGACTCTGTGGCGTCGACTGATGCCATACGATCCCGTCATCACGGTGGCCGACGATGTCGTTTTCTTTGAATGTTTTTCAACCGACGAATCCAGCTACGGCTGCCTGACTATTGATCGCAACTCGGGATTCAGCGGAACTCAACACGCGACACCGGGAACCACGAATGTGGACTATTCCTGGGATCTCTATCACAACTTTCAGTCGCTGCGAACCTATCGCGAAACTCGATTCAACATCAACCCCGAGGGCTTCAGTGTTCAGACGGCTCAACGTCCCGACTACCATGAAGAGAAGATCGCGCTGCCCGATGGCTGGCTGAGAGGTTTCATGCAACTCCAGGCCGCGATGGCTCTTCCGATGAAGAAGGTGACGCTTAGCATCGATGCCGTCTATTCGCTTCTCGCCTGGCTGAAGCGTCATCGTGAAAAGAGCGGACCGCGAGCGATCCACTTCGAACTCCAGGACGGTCACTCTCCACGACTGGTTCTCGAGCCTTGGAACGTTCCGATTGAGAATGCCGGCCCAGCTTATCGGGGATCATCGACTGAACCAATTCGCATCTGGGGACGACGACGGCTGCAGAGTCTGGCTCGATTGCTGCCGATCGCTTCTCACGTGGATGTCTATTTGACCGGGACTGGCCTGCCCAGCTTTTGGGTAGTTCAGATGGGAACTATGCGACTGACGCTTGGCTTGAGCGGCTGGACAACGAACGACTGGACTCGCGGCAGCGCGGTGCAGATGTTGTTGCCGCAAGCGGCCGCGGACCTGTCCAAAGTGGCGGCGGCGGCAGAACGACTGAGCCAGCTTCGATCCATCACCCCGGAACGTTTGTCCGTGGAACTCAATACTTCATCAGCGGAATCCACGGCCATCATGAACCAGCTGGCGTTGCGAGGTCAGGCCATCTACGACCTGCATGCGGGATTGTTCCGCTGGCGTCAGGTACTTCCCATGGCCTTGTCAGATCGGGAGCTTGGCCCGGCGCACCCGGAGATCGAAGCAGCAGCCCGGATGTCGATTGGCGGCGGCGTAAAGGTAGAAACCCAAGTACCGGCTCCGCGAGGAGGATGGATTGTTACCGGCAAAGTGGAGAATCAGTCCTGCGAAGTTCTGATCGACAGCGATGGAATGGTCCGGAAGGGAAAGTGCCGGTGCAGTTGGCACTTTAAGTCCGGGGTCCGAAATGGTCCCTGCCGACACCTTCAGGCGTTACGCAATCAAGCATGGAAACTCAACGTCGCAGCCGAACTATCGCCACGTCGCTAGTTTCGATTGACTGTGGAAACCAGACTCAAACACCTGGGCCGCGCACGAAAAGAGCGACGCAATTCTGCGTCGCTCTTTGTTTATTGTCTCGAATTCTCAGCCGGCTCAATGAGCGAGCGAACTGAAGCCGTGACTAGCGATTGAAGAGGAATCCCGGGCTGTTAATCAAAGCCCACATCAGATCTTCACCGGCTGCTTTTGGCTCGCCAGCGGTCGCAAAATATTCAGCAGCTCGAGCTGACTCCTCAGCCGATGGCTTACGACAAAGAGCTGACAGATAGATTGTCTCGATCAGCTTCTCATTCGTCGCACCAGCAGCGACGGTCTTTGCGATGACTCCCTGTGGATGAGCGATCGCATCACCAATTGTCGGCCCGTTCACCATGTTCAAAGTCTGGCCAAGGCTGACGTCGCTGGTACGCTCGCACTCACATGGTGATTCGCGTGGTGCCCGACCGAACATATCCAGAAACGCGACTTCGACGTCGGAGTCCGGCAGTTCGGAAGCACGGAACCCGGCGGGAACTCCCGGCAATGCTCGCGGAGCACCCGTTGCCTGAATGATGGCGTCGTACAGCTGTTCAGCCGAAAGACGTCGTGGCAATGCGTGGGAGAAGTTGATCGTGTCATCTTCGTTCCACTGGCCCGCTTCCAGACTTCTCTGATAAGTCGCCGAGTTGCAGATTGTGCGAATCAGTTTCTTCAGGTCGTACCCGCTGTCCACGAAGTCCTTCGTCAGAGCATCCAGCAGTTCCGGATTCGAAGCCGGATTGCCTGCGCGGATGTCGTCGACGGGGTCGATGATCCCTCGACCGAAGAAGTAGCTCCAGTATCGATTGACGATGCTGCGGGCAAAGTACGGATTCTCTTTCGCCGTCAGCCACTGAGCCAGCTGCTCACGACGAGTTGAGGCCGCGTCGATTGCGCCGGCATGAGCGAACGGAAACTTCGGATCAGCCGGTTGATTGGTGTCCGGATTCACAACGGCCGTTGGCGATCCCATCGTAAAGATGAATTCATCACCTTCCGGCAATGGGCGTCGACCAACGTCAGCGAAGTAAGCAGACAACTCATAGTACTGCCGCTGTGTCCAACGTTCGAAAGGATGGTCGTGACACTGATTGCAGTTGAAGCGAGTTCCCAGGAACACCTGCGTCATGTTCTCCATGACAAGCTTTGGCTCGCGAGCAATCCGGAAATAGTTGGCCGCTGGATTCTCATAAGCGCTGCCATTGGCGGTGATCAGCTCTTTCGCAAACTGATCGAATGGCTTATTGGCGGCAACAGACTGACGAATCCAGTTGCGGAAGGCCCAAACGCCACGCTCGGTCACCGTCTTGCGACGATTCAGCAGAAGGTCGCTCCACTTGAGTGTCCAGTGTTCGACATACATCGGGCTGGACAACAGCTTTTCGATCATCGCCGTTCGCTTCGCCACGGGATCAGTCGTATCCGCGACGAACGCCAAAACCTCCTCGCTGGTCGGCGGAACTCCGGCAATGTCCAGCGAAATTCTGCGCAGAAATTCCGCGTCATCCGCGGTGGCTGACGGCAGGATTTTCATCCGCTGCAGTTTCCCATTCACCAGCGAATCGATGTAATTGTATTCCGGCTGAGGAGCCCACTGGTAGCCATCACGGTTGCCAAGAATCGAAATCGGTGCCGCCGCATAATTGCCCTCGAAGCGAACCAGAGCTGCCGCTTCGCCTCGCTGAACGGCGGTGATCAGTCCCTGCTTGGAGACTGTTGCAACTTCGAAGTTGCTCGCATCAAAGACGGCTTCGCGAGTCACATCGCGAGTCGTGCCGTCGGCATACTTTGCGATCACAATCAACTGCTGCTGATCATGACGAAGCTGTAGCAGTGGCGTCGGCGGGTAGACCTCAATTCCGGTTACCCGAGCCGCGTCCGGTTTGTATTGGCACCCTTCAGCGATCCACTGTTCGAGAACTTTGTAGTATCGAGATTCTTCGTCGAATAGAAATCCGCCTTCATGAGGCACGCCCTGAGTAGGCTTCAGCAACATCAGGCTCTGCGAAGGCTCTGAACGATTAAACCGCCGGCCGGAAATCTCGTCCACGAGTACTCGATAGTCGTAGTCCGAATCATATCCGCGAAGCGACAACTTAAAGCCATTCTTGCCAGCCTGAGATCCATGGCAGGTTCCCTGGTTGCATCCAACTTTGCTCAGGATCGGATTCACTTCCCTGATAAAATCGACATTCATCGGATCGGCCGAGGTCACATGAACTTTGACCTCTGCCTTCAGTCCTTCCGCTTCAACTGTAATCACCCCTTCACCAGCAGCGACAGGAGCAACAAAGCCAGCAGCGTCAACCTGACAAACTGGCGACTGAGTCGAAACCGTGGCCCTGGAGCTAAGATCAATCCGCTGCCCGTCGCTCATCACGCCAGTCACGAGAACTCGGCGAGAATCTCGTATCGACGTAAGCGTCAACTCCGGCGGATAGACTTCAATCGCGGTAAACGTGCGAGCAGGCCCGGTGGTTTCCGGCGTTGCCTGCTCCTGAGCAAACGCGGATGACGCCAGCAGAAGCCCCATTCCGCAAACGAAAGATATCCAGCGAAGTGCATTGGTCATCGTAATCATGGATATAATCTCTTCTTGATCACTCACAAAAACTGCGATCGGCAGGAGGCATTTCCCGTCGACGGAAGCTATTCCAGAACAGAACTAACCACCGGCCGCAGGTGTTGCAGCAGCAGGAGTGGCCGGGGTCACCGGCGCGGCAGGGAATGTGTTTTCAACAGCCCCCGTTTCTGCATTACAAAGCCGGATCATGCCGTCGAAACCGGAAACTGCAACCTGAAGTTCATCCGGTCGAAAGCTTACCGCAAACACAGGGGCTGTCAGGCCCGGAATATCCACAATCTTTGCGGGATCCTCAGTCAAATAAACGCGAGCTGCCCCGCCCACCGCCGTGCTGGCCCCCACGATAAACTTGTTTCCAGACGTTGAAATATCCACGTCGCACAATCGCCCCGGCAGCTTCTGAAAGGCTCGAACGAGGTTAAAGTCGTCGCCAATCTGACGAGCCTGCTCACGGAAAATCTTGTACATTCGAGGCTCCCCGTCAGCCCCCACAGAGATCACCATTTCCTGAGTCGGATGACGTTGCACATCCACAAGTCCGCCCTTGAGCGCTCCGGGAGTGATGCTGGTAATGTTGTCTACGAATTGACCGCTGGCCACGATGGCCAGCTTCATCGAACGATCGCGACTGACAGTGATCAGGTGGTCGTTCTTCAGAGAAAACGTTGTGCCGTGAACCCAGTCCGAATGAGCATCCATTCGCATCACAATTTCACCAGTCTCCACCTTGGCGACTCGCACTCGATTGTCCGCGCCACCGAAGGCGACCAAGGTCCCATCATTATTGAAGGACAACCCGAACATGGTGTCATATGAGAGAATGATCGAATGCAGAAGCTTGCCTTCGGCCACGTTCCAGAGTTGGACTTCGCCAAAAAGCGATGGCGTTCCACCGGCTACAGCCAGCACTTGCCCATTGGGGGAAAAGACGACGGACTCAATTCGCTGAGATCGCCCGACGAGTCGTTTCGGCGGCGCACTTCCATCAAGAGTGTGAACCAAAACTTCGTGATATCCCGAAACGGCCAGGAGCTTTCCGTCGGGAGAATAATCCATCGAAGTCACAACGGGCGGCGAGGTGTAAACCGGCGGATGCTCGGCTGTGATCGCCTGAACAACATCGGCCGGAGTGTCATCTTCGGCACCTTGTTCAATCCACGTCCGCAGAGTCAAAACCTGCTCGGCAGTGAGAGGTTCACTATTCAACGGCATGTCAGGTTTCTCACCGGAGATGCGTTGAATCAGAGGACTGTCATCGGGCTTTCCAGCGGTCAGCGAAGCGCCTGCTTCACCACCTTTTAGCAACTCCGTAACGGCCACAACGGAGAGCCCGCCTTCACGTTTGCCATCAAAGTGACATCCGGAACATCGTCGCTGCAGAATCGGGCGAACGGTGCGGTAATAGCTGATCTTCTTCTGAGTTGCAGCGGCATCCTGGGGAGCCGCCTGAGCAGACTCAACACCACCAGCCGCAAGCATAAAGCCAGCAGCAAGACTCAGAGCAAAAACAACGGGCAGCCTGATTCTCATGAGGATCACACTGATGAAAATGGGAAGGAAGGTTTCGGGCGGGATTCGATAGAGTAATGTGATTCCCGACAAAACGCAAAGATTCCGTCCAACTTCAAGCCAGGCCGAATGCCGCCGTGGTTTTCCGCAGCTTACGACTTGCCAGTGCCCTTTTAGCGCCAGACCGAGTCCGGAGCCTCTTCACAACAAGGGATTGCTGACCTTCTCCTGGACGCCGTTTGAATAAGGAAGTCGGTTTTGGCAGCGCCACATGCATAGTTTAAGGCTCATCTCGGCGGAGCGAGATGGCTACGGTAGCCGTCTCGCTCCGTCGAGACGAGGCCTTGCTGGGGGCTCGTGATTGAGCCATCACCACGCCGATTCTCAACAGCATCGCATGGACGCCGTTTGAATATGGCAGTCAGTCCTGGCTGCATCACGCTTATCGCATAAGCCTCATCTCGGCGGAGCGAGATAGAGAGATGGGGCAATCGGCCGCTGTCCAGTCGAGACAAGTCAACGCTCGCGTTGACTTTGGTTCTGCAGTAAATTGGGGCATGAAGATGTTTGGCGTTCGTTGACGACGATGTCCCCCATCCCAGCCCCTACGTCGGAGCATCTGAAGCTCCCGACTGTTCTCCGCCCGCTGAAATTCCTGAAGGTGTTTGATGAGCCACTTGCGCACGTTCGTCCTTCTGCTTGTCCCCGGACTTTTCCTGGCGATCCCTGGACTGCGAGCTCAGGAAACGCCGACCGGCCCCAATATCGTGATGATCCTGTCCGACGACCAGGGCTGGACCGATTATGGCCTGATGGGACATCCAGACATCAAGACTCCTCACCTTGATCGCCTGGCTTCTCGCAGTGCGGTCTTCCGCCGAGGCTACACGCCAGTTCCTCTTTGTCGCCCATCGCTATTGTCGATGATTACCGGGAAGTATCCGCATCAACATGGCGTCACCGGCAATGATCCGAAGCACGATAAGTCCCTCAGCGACGCTCAATACGGAGTGTTGCGAGAACAGCTGATTTCAAATATTGATCAGCAAGCCACGCTGCCGAAGCTGCTGGCCGGGAAGAGCTATCTCAGCATGCAGTCGGGCAAGTGGTGGGAAGGAAATTTTTCGCGAGGTGGTTTTACTCACGGGA
>CANHVD010000064.1 GCA_947463775.1 Planctomycetaceae bacterium
AAGCGAAGCCGTGATTCGCGAATGATGGATCTGGATGTTCGGCCAATAGCAAAGTCGATCGAGGGCAGGTGCAACTATTCTGACTCATCACGGAAAGGGTTGAAACGGACGTATTCCCAGTGGCGGTATAGCTCACTGGATCGCACCAGTTGTTCGTGAACTCCGTCGACCGCAACACGTCCTTCATGGATCAGGACGATACGCTGACATTTCTTGACCGTCGAAAGCCGAAACGGCAGAAAGATAACCGTACGGTTGGCTGAGAGTCGCTGATAAGCATCATCCAGCATGGCCTTTGTTTCTGAGTCCAGCATGATCTGAGGCTCTTCAATAATCAGAAGGGCAGGGGACCTGACGGCGGCTCTTGCCAGACTCAGCCGAAAGATCTGTCCAGGATCAAGTGCGGCCCCATGTTCCCCCAATGGGGTTTCGTAACCGCGCGGCAAGCTGCGGATAAAGTGATCTGCATGAACGAGCTTAGCAGCATCCATGGCCTGTTGGCGGCTAATGTCGGTCTGCCCACAAGTGATGTTGTCAAGGACGGTTGCATTGAAGACCGGATCCTGACCACCGATCAACATGGCTTCTGCACGCAGTGATTCCAGAGTACCCTGTCGAATATCTTTCCCGTCGATCAATACCTGGCCGGAATCAGGGTCAACAAAACGAGGAACCATGCTGGCCAGTGCATGCGCCGGCCCAGGCTGCAATGAAAGTAAAGCCACTGTTTCACCAAAACCGATTCGCAGATCCAGTCCATTTAATAATCGTGGAAGCTGAGGAGTCTGGAAGGAGATCTGAGTAAACGTCAGAGTTTTGGCCATGGGCTCCAGAAAACCAGCTCCGGGTGCCTGGCTGACGCCAGGAATGCGATTGATATAGGAAGAAACTTCATCTGCCTTTTCACTTCCGACTGAAATCAGATCTGTTTTCTCTTCGAGAAGTCCCAGTCTTTGGAAGATGACATAGAGGCAACTCGCAAGGAGCACGCTTACCGCAGGGTGATATCCCTGAAGAATTCTTGCTGAAAGGATCGCAAACGGAATCATGAATACGATGAGGAAGATGGCCTTTCGGATTCCCGTCCCGAAGCGTTGCTGACGATGAAACTGACGGCATCGTTTCTGGTAGTCTCTGAGGTGGTTTTCAAATTGCTGTTGTTCGGTTTTCTCCATTCCAAAACTGGTCACGATTCTCGTTTTCTTCAGGCTCTCTGCCATTCTCGCAAGTCCTCGAGAGACCTGTTCAGACAGCAATCGCAGCGAGTTATCACTGCGCTGTGATTCTGCACGAAGTGCCATTCTCCCAAGAAGAACCGGGATCACGGTCTGAAGAAAAACGCGCCAGTCGGTCAGCCATGCCGCGACACTCACTGCAACCAGATCGGGAATGACAGACAGAGAAATGGCTCCGCAGCGAGTTGCTGCGTTCTCAAGTGTTACTGTGGCATTCTGAAACAATTGATCAGTCGCGCGTGTCTGGTCACCAGTCAGATCCGCAGGCTCCAGCCGTAAGGACTTGCGATGAATATGTTGACGAAGCCGAAGTATCTCGGCGGCGATATCCTGTTCCAGCAGATCATTGGCCGCAGTTCGTAGTCCAGAGCGAAGTACGAGCAGGACGAAACACGTCACACTCATTGAAATCACTGCGGATGACGAATGATGAAGTAAGGGCAGGGCTGTGATCGCTTTGCTTATCGTTCGATCAGCAAAGCCGTGCTGCAGATGTGCGGCCAGTGGCAATAGACCCTGGCCTGGAGTCGAGCTGATTGCCCCGGGCTGCGTGAGTATCCACGCAATCCCGCCGGAAATAACAATCACCGAAGCAAGACATACGCTGGCAATCACACTGATACCAGAAGCCAGCAACCGCCTTCGGCCGAGAAGACTCTGAGCGGAAACGAGACGATGAAACTCTGGTGACACAGACACGACAGAATCCTCCAGAAGAGCTGAGTTGTCAGCCTGTATTGAACAGTCTGTCACTCCAGATTCAAATCCCGGAAGCGGAAACATTGCAAATCCGACACCAATGTATCAGTGCATTTGCAAGACTGGCGACTTCTGGAGGAATTTACTGAATGGAGCGTATCGTGACACAAGCTTTTGTATCCGTACGCCAACCAGCGTTAGGCAAGGTCTCGATCTTCGAAAAGGAGGAATCCAAGCAGCAACATGGCAGCGATGTAGGTTGTAGCGTACACGAGGCTCAACCCGAGATAATCCTGAGGGACGACTCGTCCAGTTGCCACGGCAGATGAAACATTGAATGTTGAAAGTGATGGCACGACCATCGAAATCAATCGAGCGGTGAACGTGACGGACTCATTCGCCTGCCCCGCGACACTTTGGTTAACAATGATCTCCGTCAGATTCCCAATCACAAATACAGCAAAGCAAACGACAAGATTCATCACCATAGGCATTCGCGTTGCCACAGTGACACTGATTGCTCCGAGAACGCAAACCTGAAGAAATGACAAAGCAACACCGGGCAGAATCTGAGCAATAACACGCACTCGATCCGGATGTGGCGAAGGAATTTCCACGTTCGATACCTTGTGCCATTGCCACATTGGCGTCACTTCCTCAGAACGCTCTCTTTGGTCGTAACCTACTTTGAAGAAAATCAGTACCGAAAACAACGCAGTCAAAATAAAGAAGAGCCAAATGACCGACTGAACAATTCCAATGTACTTTCCCAGAATAAACTGGCGACGATCAATCGGCTTGCTCAAAAGAGTCATCGCCGTCTTGCCCTCAATCTCACTGGTAATGCTGGTCCCTGCAGTCCAAACAGCAAGAAGTGCACCCGAAATCAGAAGCGTCGCCAAACCGCACTCGTTCAACATCTTTACGTCATCTTCAAGAGTAAAGAATGGCATAACAGAGTTGAGCAACAATACGATCGACGATATTGCGAGCAACAGCAGGAACAAAGGCTGACGAATGGCCTCCTTCGTCGTAGCCCGCGCAATGACTCCGACGCGTGTTCCGTACGAAACAGCCACAAGAGCCGCAGCTAGCCCAAACACGGATAACCATGTCAGTGTCCAGTCTGTCTGGACCGGTGGAGCAACAGGAATGCCTTCAGCGAAAGTCAAAAAGCGGTTCATTACAGAGAAAATCCCGAATGCGGAGCCAGAAAACGGGCGCAATTTGGCCTGTACAAGTCTGTTACGTTGCTCCAGATCACACCGTTGGGAAAATCTGCCAAAGGCGGCCTGCAGCACCAATTGCCACTCTAGCAGCGTTTTCGATAGCTCCAAGCGAAAACATTGCCACATTGGCCTCTGCGTCTAACGACGTATGCCAAATCCGGAAAACTCCTCCACGCCAATTCCGGGCAGTCGTTGAACGTCTGAAATTCCATCCCCGAAAAGGCCCTTCAGCCGCACAATCAATCGGTCAATCGACGCCGCCTCAGCTGTTGCAAACACTTCAACCCGACCATCCGTCAAATTCTGAACATAACCGCAAACTCCGGAGCCTCTGGCGAGCCGTTGGGTTGCTGCACGAAACCCGACACCCTGAACACGTCCGGAAAAGTAAATGACTTCAGTGATGTAATTCATGGTTCTGTTACTGCCTGAATGGAGGGCCTATTGGATCGGTCTGCCAATCAGCAGTTCAATCGTAGCCGTCCTTAATGCCTCAAGATCCATCGCCGAAAGCTGGCTGAAAGTCGTCGTACCAGCGTCGTCGTCATTGGCTTTTTCCACGAGTGCATCCACCTTGACATAGTGGCGGATGAAGTCCTGCATCTGACTCTGTGTCCAGTTTTGGTGCTTCTTCAGGAGAGTCAGATATTCTATCAATTGCTGTGCATCCCGATATGCCTTGAGCCGCATTGAATGCCGGATCGAAATTTCTCCACTGGGGGCCGTGTCAAAGATGAAGAGTCCTAGTTGATCGGCTTCGGTCAAAGCACTGCCGGTCTTGTTGACCGTCTGCCACGGCACGATCCCCTCTGCACCATTTTGCCACGAATCAACAGCCCATGCCTGAATATTCCGATTCGTCTCATGAACATGATTCGACGTACCGTAAATCCAGACTCGAAGTCGATCACGCTCAATCCGATCAGTGATCAATCGGCGGTAGTTTTGAAATGCAGAAGTTGCCACAACCCAGAGATCGCTTCGACCGTCGAGCTGCGCTCGGCAGTATTCTGGACGTGAGATATCAACGCGGTATTGGATCTTTACATTCGGTCTGTTCTCGTGCCCCTGATCTGTGAGGCCTCCATAAAACTGAAGAGCCCGATAGTCCCAGAAACTTGAAGGCTCATCCAGGATCCATGGGGCCTTCGACTTCTCTGCAAGAGAGCCTTTGTTGTTAAAATAAACCTGAAAGCCAGCTTTGTTCCATCCTCTCGCATCTGCAACCTGAACGAAATCGCGAAGGATATTCACGTAAGTCTCTGCATAGGCCGGATGCTCAGTAAAGGCTTGATATGCATCAGCATTGCCATTGAAAAAAGCTCGGCAATTCAGAGGCCAGCTTTCGTGAAAAGACAGATAGAAACCCGGGGCGGGAATTGGCCCTCGATGGCTATCCTTAAACAAAGATCCATCGAGGTATGGTCCAAAGGCCTCCGCGAAATCATCCCAATAGCCTGAAACGTCACCTGGCTGAATATTGTCGTACCTCTTGTTATCCATACGGCGGCCAGAACGAAGCCTCATATCCAGATTAGTTTTTCTGGATCCTGGTGTGGCCGTGTTGTGAGAGTAATGCAGGATATTGCAATGGACTCGATGATCGTAAGCGATCTGCTGCAGTGCGTAGTATTCGTTAACATTATCTGGCAGCCCATAACTGTTCATCTCACAGAAGAAGGTCGCCTCTCGGGGCAGAGCAAAGGGCAATACCACAACCTCGAGAGGCAGACGACGTCCGTCAGAGATACTGATGGAGCCTGTTCGAAGAGCCGCAATTGAGTCGAAGGGAATAAAAAAATCGGCAACGATCGCCTGGTCGGTATCTTCATTGAGATCGATTGACTGCGGCAGCGGCAACAGGGGATCGGGAATCCGACGTCCCTGTGACGGTACATACACGGCTTGATAGAGATTGATGCGGATTCGAGGATCATCAAGCTCAATCCTTATCGAAGCGTTCGCATCACGTTCCTTTTTTAATAGAAGCTGGAAGCTGACGACCTCACCTGCAGCGGCAGTCAGGCGAACTTTTTGACCGTCAAACAATGAATTGTGACCACGGTAATCGTTTGGCAGCGTTCCCACTGAACGGCCGGTGGAGTCATACTTATCTGTGACGGGAATTACGCTGAGACCAGAGTTCAGCAATGGTCGCTTCTCCGGAATTCTGGCTTCCGGAGTGATGACCGGCTTTGTACTCAAGATGACATTGCGGATGACCGCAGGGGCTGATTTTTGTCCCCGACGGTTCAGAGTCACCACTTTGATTTCACAGGGCCGGCCAGGATTGATGTCTGCGGGCAGATCTCGCAGAGGAATCGATTGTCGCTGGTTGTTCAATATGAGAGGGACATTGTGTCGCCCAAGAGGCCGGTCATTGACCGTGATGTCATAAGCGAATCCATTTTGGGGTGACGTAAGAAGCAGCTTTGCGGAATCGACATCAGAGGCCATCACCATCAGATCGGCTGCTGTTTCGGGAGCGGGATCATGATGATCCTCGAGCTCAACAATCAAAAGGGGAGGGTTGCCCGATTGTTCTTTGGAGAAGATCGTTGGGTTACGACCGTAGTCGGCATCATGTTCGTGGATTGCGAGGCCGTAAGCGACGCCTGTCGACATCGCATGAATCATGTCGGGGGGTATGTCCCAATGATACTTGCCATCCTTCAGTTCAGACGGCGACTGGTAAGCGAGGGTGAAGCTGTTTCCGCCACAGACAGCGGGAAATCTTGCATCCATGTATCCCCAGTTCTGGATACCATCGATTCCCGCCGAAATCCCATTCGAGCGATTTTCATCCCACTGAGACGCGATGGTTGAAACTGTAATTCCGCTGATCTCCTGGTCGCCTCGCACGCATATGAGGGTCGCTTTCTTTATCTGCTTGCCCTGAATCGCTGATGTGTCAAATGCGATTGCAACCATATGCTGGTTGCCTTTCACTCGAATTCTCCCCTGTTGCCCCGCATTTTGTTCCCATTCGCCGTCGACCATCACAATCGAGTTGTCTTTGGTAGCAGGCAATTGAATCGAATCGATCGCAGCACACTCACTTGCCCGGATGAGGTATGTCGACAGAAGCAGCACGGGGAAGAACCGCATTGGGAATGCTCGCTTTTGAGGCCAATATATGAAGTTCGAAAATGCCTTTGGCTGTCGTGATTACGGGCAGCAATACTTTTCGAATCGATCGCCTGTCCGTGGACACGCGGGAAGGCAGTATATTGGAATGCAGCGCACTACTTGAAGTCGATCGCCCACAAAGATGAGTCGCGTGCGTAAGCCGTTATGCAGCACTCATTTGGCAATGGTGTTCGGGATCAGCAGGCAAGGTTCTGCAGGCGATTTTCCAGTTCGTCAATGAGCTCCCCGATTGTTCGTCCCGAGCATGAGGTCGGAAGGCCAATCGGTTCGCCGATTGTCACCCACTCCGCAACTTTGCGTTCAGCTGCCACGACAGTGCTATGATCTCGTCCACCGAAATACATGCCAATTTCTCGATAGGCGGACTTCGTCATTCGCCGTGACATAAACATCGCAACTGCACGGGGCAGGGCGATCGCTTTGCGGCGCGATGCCGATCGAAGATCCGCGACGGTTACGCCAAAGATCTCACACACGACTTTCTCGACGTCGCTTATTCGGACAAGTCGACGGCATTCCTCTGCCATCTCGCCAAGGATTTCACGAGAAACAGCCAGCGTAATTCGTCGACCATTTAATGCGAACTGTCCTTCAAGCTGGTTCAGAGCACCCTGGAGTTCACGGACATTCCGACGACATCGCCGAACGACATATTCAAGGGCGTCGTCGGCAAAAACAGCCTTCATGCCCGCAGTCAGAGATCTGGCAAGCTTGTGCCTTGTGGCTTCATCGGGGGATTCGATTCGACAGACGAGTCCACTCATGAATCGGGTCGTCAATTCTTCACGATGTTTCGTGAGCAATCGAGGATGCCGATCCGAAGAGATCACGACCTGGCCACCATGGTCGATTAACTGTGTGATCGTGTGAAGGAATTCCTCCTGAGTGGCTCTTTTGTTGTCCAGAAACTCAATATTGTCGATCAGCAGGACTTCGACATTACGAAATCGTTGACGAAACGATGGCACAGTTCGTGAACTGAGGGCAGAGGTGAAATAGTTGGTGAAGGCCTCGCAGGTCAGGTACATCACATTCTTTTCAGAATGCTTTCTACGGACTTCAGTATAAATCGCCTCCAGCAGATGAGTCTTCCCAGTGCCTGTTCCACCATAGATGAACAGCGGGTTATATCTCTCTCCCGGAGTTGCGGATACCTGACGGGCTGCCAGAACTGCCAAGTCGTTACATTCCCCGGAGATGAACGAGTCGAAACATCGGAAGCGTCGGCGATTTCCGGGGAGGCTCAGGGAGCCCGGTCGATCAAACTCAGAAGGAATGGCTGGGAGCGGTTGCAGATTCTTTGTTGTTTTCAGAGGACCATTTCCCGGGTCTCGACGCAGCTTCACATCATTGTCGATAGCCCCGGAGTTCATTGCCCCGGAAACAACAGGCCCGGAAACTGGTGTGGAGATGGCACTGAACGCCCCTGCAACCTCCAGCATAAGAGACTCGTCAACCTCAAGCTGCGATGTTGCTGACGGTCCAAGAACCAACTGTGCAGCCTGATTGAGCGATGTCCTGAAACGTCGCAACAACCAACCCAGAATAAATGGGTTCGGAACACGCACAATTAGCCTATCGCCAGAAATCTCGAAGCGCGTACGCTTGTGAAACCAGTGCTGGAAATTCTGTTCACCAACGGCGTCACGGACCGAATATGTAATTCGATCGAGCTCAGAAGATATGACCGGCGATTGCGCATACACAGAACTGGAAACCGAAGTTCGCGCGGAGATGCACAAAGCATCGAACGTCGGTTTGTCGTCTTGACGTGCGGGCTGCGTCATGCGCCCCTCCCTCTTTCGCCAGCGCGCAGCATCACCTCAGACAAAGACGGGGCAATTCGCGAAAGCAAGCAGCTCGCGCGGCACTCCATCGCCTGTCGCCTCAAGGGCAGGGCGGTGCTTTAGGACTGGCATTTTTGACAGGTTATACTCGACGACGAGTGCAGATTCGTCCTCGAGCGCTTACTCACTCAACGGCGGCGATGTTAACCAGACATGAAGAACTGTCAAATGAGCTCACATGAATTCCATTCACAGTTTGTTGAGAGAATTTCGTAAGTGTATCAGTACGAAGACTCTCCGAATTCAGACGATTCTGACTGCGACTTTCTTAGTTCAAAATGGCTGTCTATCGTTGACAAATCAGAATCACCCAAAGCACCCGCCAAATCGCGCCGTCGGAACAACTCGTCGCCGTGATTCCAAACGGCTCTCTGCAGAGATTGCGGGATTTGTTAGGCTTCCCCTCTCTCGGAATTCTTACTCCTTACCAACCCGTCCCCAGATGGTGCTTGAGTGTTTTCCGGGAAGAGCGTTGTGAGAAGTGAGAATGGTGATCACGGGAGTGCGTCGCGATGAATTCGCATGAGTTGGAGCTTAATGATCGTGTTCGAGTCATTCTTGGTTCAGGATTGATGGTCTTGTCCTCGCTTTTCGCGGTGTTCATTTTCTCTGATCGAATGGATATGCGACCTTTTGAGTTTCCAACGGTCTGGTATTCCACCCGACCTTTACACCTGCTCTTGTGCGGAGCCATGTTCTTTTGCGCTGCAATGATGCTTAAGTCGCCTCACAACCGCACGCAGACTCGTGCTCGCCCCTTGTTTTCCAGTTGCCGGCTCTTTACTCGCAAACATTGCCCACTGTGTGACGATGCAATTGCTGTTCTGGCGGGTTTTCAGGGAGCACTACCCACAATTGAGATGATCGATATTGATGATTCTCGTGAGCTCATGAGGCAGTTCGGCGAGTCTGTGCCGGTTGTGGAAATCGACGGGAAGGTGCGATTTCGCGGCGGCGTCAGTGCCCACTTATTACAGCGACTGATCAATGCTGCGGAAAGACGAGCCGAAGTGGCTGGTTTAGATGCGGACGCTCGTGGCCATGGAATTGCTGATTCGGCCCTGTGATTGGCGTCGATTTTGCCCTTGAGCAACATCGTTTTGCAGTTTCTTGCGATCCCCTATAATCTCGAGAACCCAGCCGCCTGGGTCCTTAGGGCAGGGCGGCAGGGTTGCTGAGGGTTTTGTTCGTTTGGCGCCAACCTGATTCAGCGTTGGTGCGTTCTCCGGCTTCGGATTCATTGAACTATGCAGACTTCGGATATCGATATTTCATCGTCATGTGTCCTGATTGCTGACGATATTCAGCAGAACCGTGAATTACTTGAGGCATACCTCGCGGATGAGGGCTACGAGATACTGATGGCCGCTGATGGTCACCAGACAATGCAAATGGTCGAGAATCGTCAGCCCGATCTCATCCTGCTCGACATCATGATGCCGCGAATGAGCGGATATGAGGTTTGCTCGCAGATTAAAGGTGATCCCGCCAAGCGGGGAATTCCTGTCCTGATGGTAACCGCGCTAAATGAGGCGGGCGATATCGAGAAGGCAGTCAATGCGGGCTGCGATGACTTTTTGACTAAACCGGTCAATCGACTGGAACTCAGGACTCGAGTGCGATCGCTCTTGCGGGTTCGTCACTTGTCGAATGAACGCGATCGCTTGCTGGCCTATCTGGAAGAGATGGAGCATCGAGTCCTCCGAGGTGACTGACCACTTCACGTGTGCTGAGTTTTCTTTGTCCGTCGCTTAAGAAGGCTGTTTTTAAAGATGTCCGAGCCAGAATCATTCATGTCGTCCGATCGCAGCGAACCTATTCAGGAGAACCGAGAGGTAGACGTTGCGTCTGGAGCGGCGGATGCCACGGCCATCGACGTTGTGATTCGCAATCGCCGGGCTCAGCCATTCTTTGGCAGGCATCCCTGGGTTTTTGCAGGAGCAGTCGACCACGTCAAAGGAGCAAAGCCTGATCAAATTCCACCAGGAACGGTGGTTCGGCTGATCAATTCCGAAGGGCGATTCATTGCGTGGGGACTCTATAACTCCAACAGCCGAATTGTTGTCCGTCTCTACTCATGGAGGCCCGATCTTCTGTTGACGGCCGATTTCTGGCAGCCATTGATTCAACAGGCTATCAGGTCCCGAAGAGCACTTTTTCAACTCGATGACTCCAGAACCGCATGCCGATTGATCTTCAGTGAAGCCGACGGGCTTTCAGGACTCACTGTTGATCTGTACGCCGGATACCTGCTGGTGCAGTTCACCAGCCTGGCATTGTTTCAGCATCGAGAGCCAATCCTGGCGGCATTGCAGGCGGAGTTGCAGCCCAAAGGAATTTGGCTGCGCACTGAAAAGGGAATGCGCGAAGCGGAAGGCCTGGATGTTGTCGACGGACTGATTGCCGGCCAGGAACCGCCTCGTCCGCTGTTCATCGAGGAGCACGGGGTCCGTTACGGTGTCGATGTGCAGCAGGGTCAGAAAACCGGGTGCTACCTTGACCAGCGTGATAACCGTCTTGCAGCAAGTCGTTACCTGAAGGGGCTCGATGTACTTGATGCCTTTTGTTTTTCAGGAGGCTTTGGCATCACGGCCGCAAAGCTCGGCGGTGCAGCTTCCGTGCTGGGAATTGACTCCTCGGAGTCTGCCCTGGTCCTTGCAAAGGCAAATGCAGAATTGAATGGCGTTGCTGATCGGTGCCGCTGGAAGAAAGATGACGTTCGCCCGGCCCTGGAAGGAATGGCAGGGCAGGGCAGGACATTTGACGCCGTCATACTGGATCCTCCCCGCATGGCCAGGACCCGCGGAGGCACAGACCGAGCCGTTACAGGATACTCTCGCCTCAATCAACTGGCTGTCGAGATCCTGAAGCCCGGCGGAATTCTGGTGACCTGTAGTTGCTCAGGACTCGTGACTCGCGCTGAGTTCCAGGAAATGCTGGGAGAGGTTGCGCGAGTTACAGGGAGAGACATTCAGATTCTTGAAAACCGTGGCCAACCATCCGATCATCCGGTCAGTGTAACGTGCCCCGAGACCGAGTATCTGAAAGTCATGATTTGTCGAGTTAACTGATTGACTACTTTCGAAGCAGTTCTGACAGGACCGCTTCAAGCTCTTTCAATCCCTGCGAAGCATCGACCTCATAAAAGCCCGCGTGATAGTGTGCGACTTTGCCGTCCGGAGCCAGAACGATCCAAAGTGGAAGTTGTCCTTTGGAGTCTCTCGGGTCTCCAAAAGACTTTAGCAAGGCTCCATCGTCGTGTCCGATTGGATAAGTGAGGTTCATAAATTCTGACAGCTTGCGCGCTGATCGCCTGCCTCTGCCAATGTTCTCCGCGGTCTGGAGATCAGGATTTGTGCTGACGCCGACAACTTCGACATTCATCTTCTTCTTTTGATTGAATAAAAACTCAAGATACCCAGTTTGGCCATAGGGCTCCGATAACGGAGCGTCTCGATAATCCCAAAAGTGCAGGACCACAGTCTTTCCCTTCAGCGAAGCGGAATTCAGTTTTGTTCCGCTAACGAGATCAAGCACAAACGCCGGCGAGTCTGAATTCATGAGTTCGTTAGCCCTGCTGGCAGCAGAGGCGAGTCGCTTTTGCTGCTGTTCGGCATCGGCTCGCATTCTTCGAACGAGATCTTCGAGCGGCGTACCCTTTGAGAGTCGCGTCGTTTGCTCAATCCCTGCCAGCACATCGTCCACCTGCCTCTGGGATAACTCATTTCCATGAGAGTCCGGACGTCTCTTCAAGGCGGATTGAAGCGAAAGAAGTTGGCCTTTCAGTTCAGAAAGCTGTGTCCCCACGGCAGGTTCCAGTTGCTTTGATGAAGCTCTCGCGAGCGTGAGTCGAAACTGGTCGCCCTGGCCCATGAAGACATCGGCCTCTGCTCTCAGAGTAATTCCCGAAGATGCCTCGACGGTGAGTGTTTGCTGACGGCCTCGGCGTTCGCGAGCATCGACAATCCATACGCTAACGCCATCGAGCGTTTGTTCCTCTACTGCCGTCATTTGCCAACCAGCGTGCTCCCAGGTGGTGTCCGGTGCGATTGCAGCGGGCAGGGCTGTCACAAGTGGCGGCAGGTTGATCAGGTAAATCGTACCATCGTAGTTGTAGACAAGGTGAGGTTGAACTTTGTCTCCGGGTACCGCGGGGCCTGTCAGGCCAAAGCTGTCGGGCCACGGGCAACCTGATCGAAGGTCGTCCGACACCGAGAAAAAGTGTTCGCTACCAATTGTGTAGAGGTCTGCTTCGAACCGACGCAGAATCTCCCCATCGCCCTCTCCTGGCTGTATCAGCGATCCCGAAAAGGTTGAGTGCTGTGTGTGCCCATCTGGCATGACACCGGTCACAACCTGCTGCATTAATGCAACGACAACAAAAACTGTTAGTCGAGTAGAGGTCAATCCTGGGGTACGCAGAAACGATATCAAATTTGAAAACATCAAACCGGGCCTTCATACGCAGCGGTAAGGTGATGACCTCAACCAAATTGGGCGATCAATTGAAGCCAAACGGCAACAAGTCGTTGCGACCCACAGTCAAAACGGACATCAGAGACAAATTCACCAGTCCGGAAATATGTCAGATCGAAGCAGGAACCACAATTCAGAAGCTCGGCATGACTTTAAGTTGTGGTTTTTGTGGGACTTCCTGAATGGGAGCCACATGTTGCGACTTTCGACTTCCAACTGACTCGCTGGTCACTGGTATACTGGGCTTTTGCCGGTGAAGTCGCAGAAATCGGGGTGGTTTTCTATGATCCCGGCAGGCTCTGTGACAAAAAGTCACAGCTGTTCATATATCGGTCATGCCAGACCCGGAGAGATCCATGAGCGAAAATCAGAACGTTGTCGGGGGATACGAGCTGAAGAACTGTGTCGCAAGCGGCGCTTCGACACAGATTTGGGAAGTTGCGCAGCAAGGAGCGACCACTCCATTTGCCATGAAGCTGCTACTGCCGGATGCATTTAAGGACCCGGAAGCCAAGGCTGTTCTCAAGCACGAATACAAGGTTGGATCGACCTTTGAGCATCCCAATCTCGTGCGATTGCATAAGCTGGAAGTGACCCGGGACCACGGCTTCTACATTATGGACTACTTCCGTGCCCCGAGCTTGAAAGCCCAGATCTCCGCAAATCTGGCAGAGACACAGAGTCGATTCAAAAAAATTGCCGAAGCGGTGTGTCAGGCCCTGGTTCACATGAATGAAAAGGGCTGGCTACATCGCGATATTAAGCCCGACAATATTCTTGTCAATAAGACGGGTGAAGTGAGGGTGATCGACTTTTCCCTGTCGACGAAACTAGCTACGGGGCTGATGAAGTTGCTCTCTGGCAAGCAAAAGGCAATTATGGGAACGCGTACTTATATCGCGCCGGAGATTATTCTAAAGAACCCTCCGACTGCACAGTCTGATATTTATAGTTTAGGGGTGACGTTTTATGAAGTTGTCACAGGAAATCCGCCATTTGCGGGCATGAGCCCCAGCGATCTCCTCAAAAAGCATATTAGCGAAGCACCAGCTCCGCCCTCTCTTGCTAATCCTAATGTGACGCCTGAACTGGATGCTGTAATCCTTAGAATGCTGTCAAAGAAACCTAAAGATCGCTATGCGGAAATGCGAGAAGTTATGTCTGCGCTTCGCAACGTGAAGTGCTTCAAAGAGGATCCGTTCGAACTGTATGAACGCAAAGTAAAGGAGGCGAAGGCGAACGAGAGTTTGAGTGTCGACAAGCGACTTGATAGTCGCGCTGATGCCGACCGTGTTTCTCGCGGGATCGCAGCTCCGGCGAAGCCAACAAAGGGCAAACGCATGACGGCGCCGATTGGGGAAATGGAAGCTGTAAAGAAGATTGGGGCGGGAAAAAACGTCGCTCCTGCAGCACAACCACAACCTGCTGCCATGCCAATGATGCCTGCCATGATGCCCGGAATGGTCCCTCAGATGCCGTACGGGATGCCGCCACAGGGAATGCCGGGAATGATGTATCCGGGAATGATGCAGCCGATGATACCCCAAGTTCCAATAATGCAGCAGCCCATGATGCAACAGCCATTTCCTCCAGGAATGGCGGCCCCACAGCCAATAAACCCTCAGGGAATGCCTCAGTCTCAGCCGAACTATGCCGGTTCGCAGCCAGCCCCGGCTGCAGTCCCCACAGGGCAGCTTGCTGCCACTCCGCCGAAAGAAAACGGCGTAAAGAATGTGCAACTTCCATTGGACCGCAGATCGGCAAAGTCGTCACCGCCAGAAGTTGTGGAAGATCTTGACTTTATGACAGACCTTCCCGATATCTCGTAGACTTCTCGATCGCCGCATTTTACCGTTAATCACCATGACTCCTGGACTTGTTCTTCGACAAATTCATTAGCATTTTCATGTGGCGGCAAATTCCCTAAACTCCTCGCCAGCCGCCTCGATGGATGGCGTCAATCTTGGGATTCTCACTGCGGGAATGGTTGTATTCATGGCTGTGCTTCATCAATTGTCTTTCGAAAAGCCACTCTACGAACTTGAAGAGCGTCTTTTAAAGCTCGAATCTCAGCCAGATCCCTCGCCAGCAGAAAAGGAGAGCATGCGGAGGATGCGAGTCGAGCTTACGCAGATGACGCGCGAGCGCTACTCAAATCTCGATCCTTGGCAGACTGTTCAGGTTTCGCGCCATCCGGACCGCCCTCAAACGCCAGATTATCTGGAACTCGTGTTCGATGAATTTGTCGAGCTGCATGGGGACAAGGCTTTTGGTGACGATCGAGCACTTATCACCGGGTTTGCACGGTTGGCCGGCCGGAAGGTGATGTTTGTAGGTCATCAGAAAGGGCGAAATCTGAAGGAGCGGACTGAGTGCTGTTATGGTTGCGCTCATCCCGAGGGCTACCGGAAAGCCATGCAAAAGATGGAAATGGCCAGCCGATTTGGACTTCCGATTATCTGCCTGATCGACACTCCAGGCGCCTATCCCGGAATTGGAGCTGAGGAGCGAGGCCAAGCCTACAATATTGCGGTCAACCTGCGAGACATGTCGACCCTGGAAG
>CANHVD010000065.1 GCA_947463775.1 Planctomycetaceae bacterium
ACTACTCGAACACTATTCTCTGGTTCTAAGCGTTGGCCATGACGAATACTGGTCTGCCGGGATGCGTGATCGTCTGGAAGCATGGATCGCGAAGGGCGGGAACGTGGCGTTTTTCAGTGGGAACACGTGCTGCTGGCAGGTTCGTCCCGAAGAGAACGGACAGGCTCTGACCTGTTACAAACAGGCGTTTAATCTCGACCCTGTGTTCAAAACCGATGATCATAGTTTGCTGACGACCACATGGAGCCACCATCTGGTGAAGCGGCCGGAGAATCTCCTTACGGGCGTCGGCTTCCTGTTTGGCGGATATCACAAAAGCCACGGCCAGTTCATGGACGGCAGCGGAGCGTTTACGGTACATCGCCCCGATCATTGGATGTTTGCCGATACAAATCTGAAGCCCGGCGACAGCTTTGGTGGCCAGCATACGATCGTTGGTTACGAATGTGACGGTTGTGAGTTGCAATGGAAGGACGGCATTCCTTCGCCGACTCATCGCGACGGGACTCCCAAATCGTTTGAAGTTCTGGCAACCTGTCAGGCTCAATGGGCTCCGGACGACTGCGAGTGGTATGACCAGTGGGAACAGGGTCGAGTCGGCGCGGCGTGCCTTGGTATTCGTACCGACGGCGGTACCGTCTTCACCTGTGGTTCCACGGACTGGGCTCACGGCCTGCGCGGCGGTGATGCTGTGGTCGAACAGATCACTCGCAACATCCTGAAGAAGTTGTCGGCGCCCTGATTCCGGCAATCCTGTTCCCGTACGATGGGCATTCCTGCCCGTCGAATTGTTCTCGGCCACAAATGCCGAACGTACGCCATTTCTACTTCCGCTACTCCGGCGGGATCGGGCTGCCGTGAGGATCGAGAACGGGAGCGGAGGTTTCCTGTTGCAGACGGTCTCGCAATTCGCGGCCCGTGAAATGTTCCAATTGTTCTGCCTGGCCGTGGATTCGATCGACGGCCACGCCGCCTTCTGAAACCAGATACTGTTCCCACAGCCGATGAGAACGAACCAATTCTGCTCCAAGACGGCGACCGGAATCCGTCAACTGATAGCCGTTCGCTGTGGCGATGACATGGCCTTTTCGTGCATGCTGCTTCATCAGCAGTGAACTCATTAAGCCGCCGGAAAGCAGGGCGGCTCGTAGTTGGTCGATCGACGCCACAACGCCCGATTTTCTTTCGTCCATCCGGTACAGCAAAGCAATCAGGTCCTCGGAAAGAATTCTGCGAGACAGCCGCTGGCGACGCAGGATTCGGATCAAAACTCCATGCTGAGGTGCGAACAGCGAAACCGCGAAGAACAGAATGCCAGCACACAGAGCCATCATTCCGGATGTGCTGGTGCTGCGATAACCAAACCAGCTCGGGACGACCAACGCTGATACGTGCCCCAAAGTCGCTGACACAGCCGCGATCAGTGCACTGACAATGATCATCGATCGCAATCGTTCCGTCAGTAAGAACGCTGTCGCGGGCGGGACGACAAACATGGCGACGACCAGAATATTTCCGACAGACTCAAAACTGGCGACTGCCGTCACGGCCACAATGATCATCAGGAGATAATGCATGAGTCTGGCACTGATGCCACAAGTGGTGGCCAGAGCCGGGTCAAATGCGCTGAGTTTAAGCTCTTTGAAAAAGAGCACCACCACGACCAGATTGATGACCGTTACGGCCGCCAGAACCAGCACCACACGGGGAATCTCCGTTCCGGCTACATTCACCATGTCGAAGGTGGTGGTCTCCAGTGATCCGTAAAGAACACAACCCGGATCCAGATCCACGTGATCGGCGGCCTGGACGATCATCACCAATCCCAACGCGAAGAGCGTGGTGAACACGACGCCCATCGATGCGCCTTCGTCGACTTCTCCGAAATTGCGAATCCACTCCGTAAAGACAGCAGTCAGCAAACCGACAATGACCGCCCCGAGAAACATCGGAAGGCTCGAGCGGCTGCCAGTGATCAAAAAAGCGACCGCCAGACCGGGGAGAATCGCGTGGCTGATTGCATCGCCCAGCAGACTCATGCGGCGGAGCAGCAGAAAATTTCCTGGCAGCGATGCTGCAACGGCGCAGAGGATTCCGGCCAGCACGATCCAGCCATCGTAGTCCCACGACCAATTGCTGAGCGCGCTCATGAGGCGTGCTCCGTGGCATCAACCGGATGCGGGCTGGGAGCAATCCCCTGAACTCGACGTTTCTGCAGCAGCAGCTCTTCCAGTTGAGCGATCAATTCGGGTTCGAGAACATGCTCGATCGCATCGGCACTTTGGTCGACTCGTCCCGGAGCAACGTCCGCATGAGTGATCAGATACAGCTCCCAAAGGCGATGCTCATGAACCAGTCGGGATGCTTCAACCAACCCCGAACTGGTCAGACACAGTTTTTGGTCACTGTTGCGAAACACGAGCCCCTTTCGGCGACATCGTTCGATCTCTTTCAGAAGTCGGTGCGACGACCAGCTTCGCAGGGTCTGCAATTCTGAAAAGGGGATTCCAGCTTTGGGGCCGCGCGATTCCTGCAGCTCAAACATCCCGCGAAGCAGATGCTGGTGATCAACGCTGCGATTCAGATCACGCCGGCGAAGAGCTCTCACGACCACACCACGTTCCGTCCCAAACATCATGCTGATGAAGAACAGCGAGCTACAGACCAAAACAATCATGGCGCCGGCGGGAAGATTGCGAAACAACGCACTCATCGCGGCCCCAAGAAAACCACCAGCTCCGCCGATGGCTGCAGATATCAAAATCATCTGCTTCAGATTCTGCGTCCAGAAACGAGAGGCCGCGGCCGGGATGACAAGCAGAGCGATCATCAGCACCAGACCGACAGCCTGCAGTCCGATGATGGTGACGATAACAACCAGACCCATGAGCACGAGATCCAGTAGCAGAACCGGGTAACCTCGCGATTTCGCGAAACCCTCATCGAAACAGAGTAATGTCAGTTCCTTAAACAGCACACCCATGATGAGTAGCGTCAAAACACCGGAGCAGCCTATTAGCAGCCGGTCGGATTCAATCATCGACGCCGGCTTACCATAAATGAAGGACTCCAACCCGGCCGAATGTCCGACGGACTGCTGAGCGATGGACAGGATTGCGATCCCGGCGCCGAAAAAGACGCTCAGCACAATCCCCAGAGCTGCATCTTCCTTGAGTCGAGTCAGATTGCGAACGTAGAGAATCGCAATGACTCCGGCGATACCACTCAAAGCTGCGCCCGTGAGAAGAACCGGCAGTGACTTTTCTGCCAATCCCAGACTGGGAGCAATCAGAAATGCCAGGCCAACCCCGGGCAAAGTCGCGTGACTGAGCGCATCGCCCATGAGTGCTCGGCGGCGGAGCAGGGTGAAGCTGCCAACCATGCCGGCGGCCAGCCCCAGCAGCATTGTCCCAAGCATAACGACGCGTGTGTTGTAGTCCTGAAGTAACAACACACGTTGCCACTCCGGCCACGTGGGCCAGCGAATTGAACGATCCGTCAAAGATGATGCTGCGAATGCGAGAAAGCTATGGAGAGCGGCGAGAGTTCTCACAGCGTCCGCTCCCGACGTCGCATCGCCTCGGTGGCTTCATCCAGAAGAGTCAGACGGCCGCCGTAGGTCTTTTCGAGATTATCTCGAGTGAAAACGGTTTCGGTCGGACCACTTGCAACGACTCGCATATTTAACAGCACGACCGAATCAAAGTACTCCGGGACTGTGTGCAGATCATGATGAATCACAATCGTGGTTTTGCCGGCCTGCTTCATCTCCCGCAGTATCTGCACGATGGCTTTTTCCGTCGCGGCATCGACTGCGGCAAACGGTTCGTCCATCAGATACAGGTCCGCATCCTGCACGAGCGCGCGAGCGAGGAATGTGCGTTGCTGCTGGCCTCCGGATAACTGACTGATTTGTCGATTCGCAAATTCGCCGATTCCGACGCGTTCGAGTGCTCGTAGAGCAGCCTCACGATGATGTCGACGCACCGGCATGCACCAGCCGATTTTCCCGTAAAGCCCCATCGTCACAACATCCAGCACGCTGACGGGAAAATCCCAGTCCACACTTTCGCGCTGAGGAACGTAGCCGACGCGGTGACGACTGCGTTTGTAAGACTGGCCAAAGATCTCGATTCGCCCCGAGGCCCTCGGGACGAGGTCCATGATGGCCTTCAGAAACGTGCTTTTCCCTGCACCGTTGGGGCCGATCACGCCGACCAGCTGCCCCGGAGTGACATCGAGACCTACGTCCCAGATCACCGGTTTGCGGTACCACGCCACTGTGAGATCTCTGACGGAAAGCGGCAAAGTGTTATTCGGCGGCTGGGCGATCGATCCGCTCATGGCTGACCCTTTGGAAGCGTCAGCTTGCCCGAAAGACCACGCTCCGGAGCGGTTCCGCCGAGAGCTCTGGCGACCATTGTAATATTGTGGTCGAGCATCCCGAGGTAAGTGCCCTCATAAGTGCCGGCGGCTCCCATCGCATCAGAGAAAAGCTCGCCGCCAATCCTGACGTCGTGTCCGCGAGACTTCGCGCCATCGATCAGGGCCAGAATGTTCTTTTGAGGCACGCTGCTTTCCACAAAGACGGCCGGTACCTTTCGTTCGACCAGCAGATCAACCAGCTCATTGATCCGCTGCAACCCGGCTTCGGATTCTGTCGACAGCCCTTGAACTCCGAGTACCTCCAGGTTGTAAGCACGGCCAAAGTAGTTGAATGCATCGTGAGACGTCACGAGCACTCGACTGGATTCCGGAATGGAACCGATCGCGGACAGTCCATACTCATGCAAAGCTTGCAGACTCGTTCGATATTCAACAGCGCGAGATTGAAACTCGGTGGCATGGTCGGGCAGTGACTTGCTGAGTCCTTCGGTGATCACATCGAGACAATTAGCCCACGCGGCAACATCCATCCAGACATGCGGATCCGGGTGATCGCCGGCGCCGTCGGGCTTCAGGAGAAGATCCTGAGGCAAATCTCGGGTCATCGCGAAAACCGGCTTTTTCTGCGCGATGCGATTGAAGGTGTCTTCAAGTCGACCTTCCAGCATCAGACCATTGGTGAAGACCAGATCAGCGGTCATGATCTGCTGCACGTCATCTCGAGTGGCTTTGTAGAGGTGTGGATCAACCCCCGGACCCATGAGCTGAGTCAGCTCGATCCGTTCGCCACCAATCTCTCGAACGACGTCAGCCACCATGCCGACGGTGGCCACGACCTTGAGTTGACCGCCGTTGCTCGACGTACTGTTTTCGCTCGTAGCTGTTGAAGGTTCGCCGTTCTGGCAACCAGTGAAAAGCACCAGCAAAGTCAGCAAAAACCGGTGCAAAAATGACGAGTTTCGGTTCGCCATGCGACACGCTACTGCGTCAGCACTGAGCAGCCACTTCTGCATAACTCCAGCTTCCTTTTTTCTTCGCAACCGGATGTAGCATAGGCTACAAATCGTGCGGTTCAGTCTATCTGCCGGTCTGTCTGCGTCAAGACGCGATATCCGGAGCCCTGATAATCTCACCAAAAGGAAGGGGATCTGTGCGATGTGTGCGGAGATGACGTGTGGTGGCGGAGGAGTGATTATCGATGTGATGACCCATACATCAAAGCTGTCTGAACAACTCTGCTGTCGTCCTTCATCAACTAACGTCGGTCACCAACTTAGCGACAGGATGAAGTCAGGAACGCCTTGTCGTCCAAGGATTTCTGCTTGACGCAATCGACTTAACTCATCTATAACCCCGGAGGGTTGTCACAGGTGGGTCTTTTTTGGCCCCACCGCAACCTAAGAGTACTCGCGGTTGTTCGTGCCTGACACCGGCGGACATCCTGCAAATTTCATCGGTGTCAAAGAATCCTCACGGAGGAAATGGTAATGGCCGCAAAGAGCACCGCAGCAAAGACAACTGCAGCAAAGTCAACAAAGGCAAAGACAGCCGCTGCAAAGCCAGCTGCACCAAAGTCAACAAAGGCAAAGACTGGTGCCGCCAAGTCAACCAAGGCTAAGACCGGCGCTGCTAAGCCTGCAAAGGCTCCAGTTGCTAAGAAGCCAGCTGCTAAGGGAAAGTAGTCTGACTGGTACTTTCCAGCACAGAAACACGAAACGGCTGAGTCGCCTCTGGGCAGCTCAGCCGTTTTTTTGTTTACCGCCGAGCGTTAGCCGGGCTGTTGATTTGATCGTTTAACGGCGAGCCGCAGGCGTAGGCGCCTGAATTCGCCTACGCCTGCGGCTCGCCGTTAAACGAAAATGTCTAAATGGCGAAGTTCAAGAACCGGGTCTCAATGATGCTCCATGTCCACGTCGATCATCCAGCCATCTTCGCCAACCGGGAAGTCAAACGGTTCCCCATCAAAGCTGAGATGACTGCTGGCCCGGACCTGATCGAAGTAAGCTTCAGACACTCGGACTTTGGTCAGATGCAATGTGTCTGAGATCTGGACAACTCGAGCGTTCTCCGGCTCGACCATCCCGATGGTCTGAAGAGCCGTCTCAACCGCTAATGCATCATTGGGCAGTGTGACGGGAATCATCGCCGCTTCCGGATGATTGCCGGTGATGCAATTGATTCGAGTAATCTCCTGATCGATCTGATCCACACAGCGCTGCGTCGTAAATTCGGCCATGCCGATTCCGGTTGCATTGCCGTAGGTTTCTTTCGTCAGCGATCGCACCATGATCCGTCGACATCGAGCAAGGTCCTTATCGGTCGCGGCGTGATCAATGAACTTCCGTCCAACGGTGTTCGCGTCCATGCCGACACCGCTGATGTTCTTGCCCATGCGATCCACGATCAGCAAATCGACGTCAGCAAACGGCAGTCTGGGCAGCCATTGATTAGCCAGCTTCAGCAATTCGGGTTCTCGCGTTCCGAATTCTTCGGGACGAACGGCTTCCAGCAGAGCGGTTTCGTCTTCGGCATTTTCGAGAATCGCCATCCCGCCGCAGACCCGACAAACATCCAGCACTCGTTCGGCGACTGAGGCGATGATTTCCGGGAAGCTGATCGTGAGAATGCCCTTATGGTAAATCTTCGCCCCTTCGTGTTTGCCGAGGCCGATCAGCATCATTTTGTGCAGCCCGGATTCGACTGGACCGACGAATTTTGTGTGGGGTTTGACTCGCCCGACAACGAACACGTGATCGGCTTCGGAGGCAAATCGGTCAAAATGCACCGGCATGCCGTTGGGAGTCTGAGCGACGATACGGGTTTCCATCGTGGCACGAATCGGCACTTTGACGAACTCTTCCGTGATGCCCAAACTGGCCAGCATTTTGACCTGGCCTTCGGCGGTTCCTCCACCATGGCTGCCCATCGCGGGGACGAGAAACGGTGCTGCCCCGATCGATGTGAAGTAGGCCGCGATTTCCCGCAGAATCAAAGCTATATTGGTGATACCGCGACTGCCGGCCGGAATCGCCACGCTTTGTCCAGGTCGAATTTTCTCCGTCAGGCGAAGGGATTCCATCTGAGCACGGATTTCGCCGGGGATATCAGCGACCCGAGGGGTCTCGAATCGCTGGATGATGTTGCACATTCTGGGGAAGCGGGCCACGGGAATTCCTTATTTGAGTCGGATGGGAAGTTGATCAATCCTGGCAGCAAGAATGAAGTCATTCAATGACAAACCCTGAATCGCGTGAGTCCAGATTTCGATCGAGAGATTTCGATAGCCGATCAAATGCAGATCGGGGTGATGCGCCTCGGCCTCGGCAACAACGGCGACGCTTTGAAAGAACTCGAGTCCGGCGAGGAAATTTTTGACCGTCCAACTCTTCTTGATTCGATCCGGACCAGAAAGCAGTTCCCATCCGGACAGTTCTTTGAGTTGCTCTTCTGCTTCCTTCGGCGTCATTCTTGGCACGCCGCCCTCGCAAGGCACACAGCGGGTTGTGCACAAGGTGGCAGCTGTGAGGGGCTGTGATTCCGGTTCGGTCATTTGTTCGGTCTCGGTTGGTGCTTTAAGTGTTCGGCGAGGAATTGATAGGCTCGCTTTCGCGACACTTTGGGAAATGAGTGGCCCGCATCAATTCTGAACGACTGTAAGTGCGTCTCGCTATTGTAGAGCTTGTAGACCGGCTCGGCCTGTTGCACCACATGGCGAACACCGGACGCGGAAAAATCGTCGTCCTTTTCCGCGTAGCAGGCGAGAAACGGCCGTGGAGCGAGAGCCGCTATCAGCTCATGAAAGTCGACCGGCATTTTCCGGATGTCATTTTCAAACGAGGTCGCTATCAAAGGCATGTAGCGAGGACCTGTCCAACTCGGAAGGTCGTCCTCCGAGAGACTCGTAAAGCCGCAACTGGATACGATCGCCTGAATTCTGGGCTCAAAAACTGCCGTGAAAATGGCATTGTGGCCGCCCAGAGAATGACCGATGCAGCCGATTCTGGTGCGGTCCACTTCCGGCATCGTTTCCAGCAAATCGATGGCTCGAGAGTTATCCCAGATCGCCTTCATCGTGCCGCTTTGGTACTGATCGGCATCAAAATCGTGCGTATATTCGCCGAATGAAGGATAGTCGGGAGCGATCGTCACGAATCCCGCCTCCGCCAGCTCAATCGCATATTTCATGTCGGGGTCGCCCTGAAGACCGGCTGGTTCATCCTTTCCTGCCGACGTTGTTTGTTGCAGACACAACACGGCGGGATATGCGATTCTTTCGTTCGCTGGATTCTTATCGCGGTCTTGTTCGGTCTCCGAGCCGTCGTAGATCGGAATGAAGACATACGCCGGAACACGGCTCTCCGCGTCGGACTGATACGTCAGCTTTCGCCTCAACAATGGGCGACTCACCTCTGGAGGATTGAGTGTGACTTCTTCAGAGATCAGCGGAGTCAGCGGAACTCGTTTCAAAGGCGAGGGATACTTTCCGGTGATCCGCTCCAGATGTCGGCGTATGTGATCTCGGCGATGTTCCCAGTCGGTAACCTGTTTAATCGCTGTCCGCTGACCTGTTGAATTAACTCGGTATGTCAGATCCTGGTGATCCGGATAGTCCGGAAGAGTTGTCTCTGCTTCAAAACGGCCGACTGGAAAACCCTGACTGTAGTCAATCAGGAATGCTCCGGAGGACGTTCGATAGCGAATCACGTCTTTGTGATCGAAGTCGGTTTGTTCCTGACTTCGAAGGGGAAGTGACACATCGCTGAGTGTCGACTGATCGCTCACAACACCGGCTTGTTCCAGAACAATTCGTGTTCGGTCGCCCAGCGAATGACCTGTGGAAGTGTAGATTTTGCCATCGATACGTGCCTGATCAACGAAGATGGGCTTTACCTTAAGGCCGCCCGCCTGCATCAAGGCCACCATCTCCTGAGCATCAGGGAAGGGGCAGGTCTTGTCATCGACACCATGAATGACAGTGATCTGTGACTCGGTACCCAGCCGTTTCATTTCACGGAGATGATCCGGATTCCCGACGAATCTCAGCTCCTGTGCGTCGAGCGAAAGGTAGAACGGGTTTGAGCTGTCCTTACTCCAGCGAGCATTCAGATCGCTCCCACCTGGCAGATTGAAAGCGATATCATCGGACAGCTTCTTCATGCCGCACATGTCAATCACCACGGCAAATGTTCGTGGCGCCAGTTTATTGGCCATGAGCGTCACATTGCCGCCGCCAGATCCTCCAGTGGAATAGATGCGACGATCGTTGTAGCCGATATTCTGCTCCTGCAAACTGCTACGGACAAACCAGAGAGCACGCAAAGCATCAAGTCCCTGCAGGTATCCGAAGTCATACGGCTCCGGCCCCTGAATCGAATCCACCTGTCCGCTCTGTAAGTAGTTGACGCAGATCGCTACCACATTCAGCTTTCGGGCCACTACCGCAGGAGACGCGGTGCCGACACAATCAGTTCCCCCCCAGTTGTGCAGCGTCAGCATCAGTCCAGTGTCCTGTTGAACACTTTCCTTCGTTCCGTCCGGGAAGTGAATCAGGATGCGAATCTTTCGAGGACCCGGACGAAGTGGCCATTCCTGAGCTGAGATTTCGACTGCTCCATCTTTGTCTGGCAATGCCGGCCTTTCGTCGGCCTTTGCTGGTGAAATGAGCAAGGTGGACAGAAGTCCCATGAAAAAGAGTTCTCGCATCAGACTCGTTATCCTTTCTGAGAGTTGAGCCACTTCTGTCGGTTATCAGAAATCGTATGTTTCTGATGGGTCTTCGTCCTTCGACTCGCGACACTGTTCTGACAACTTTCTCTCCGGCTTTGCGCATAGTGGGCTGAAGCCCACGCTACATTTTCTTTGGTGCCAAAGCGGGCCGAGACCCGATTGCTGGAGCTAACCTTGGTTCGGCTGCGGATCGGTCGTTTGGTCGTTATGATCGCCGAACTTGTTGCCCGGTCTTTTGTTTCTTTGGGAGCCTTCCTGTGCTGTCTACTCGGTATTTTCTCCCGTCTGTGTTTCTGGTTTTCCTCGCTGGCTGCGGAGAAAAGCCTGCTCAAAAACCTGCACTTCCTCCGATCAGTGAAGCCGAAACGTCTGCGATCGAAGCTCTTGGCGACGCGAAAGCCGTTGTAAAAACTGACGATTCCGGAGCGGCTGTCGATGTGAGTCTTGCGAAGCTGGAAGTCACGTCTGACATCCTCGCCCTGCTGGCCAAGTTGCCTTCGTTGCGAACATTAAATCTTTCGGAGTCTGCCCTCAGCGATGAAACTCTCACGGCGCTGGAGAAAGCGGTTCCGAAACTGGCCAGTCTGGATGTACGTGGTTGCGAATTGTCCGACAAATCGGCAGAGTTGCTCGCCCATTTCACCAGCCTTCGTGCTCTTCGATTCTCCGGAAAGAGCGGTAAGACCACCATCAGTGACGAAGGTCTGAAACTTCTGGCTGCCTGTAAGTCATTAAAGGTTTTGGCACTGGACGACCTGTGGATTGGCACTCCCGGTTTGGAAGCTCTGGCGGGTCTCTCTGAGCTGGAGGAACTTTACCTTGCCGGTACCGTGGTTGATGACGACTCTTGCAAGTTGATCGCAAAGTACCCCAGGATTCGAAAACTGCGTCTGGCTCGTACTCAGGTCAGTGACGCCGGTTTGGAGGCCTTGTCTGGCTGCAAAACACTGGAAGAAATCGATCTTAGTGAAGACTCGCTGATCTCTGATGAGGGGATGGCCCACTTGGCCAAACTGACGAATCTTAAGAAGCTCAATCTCTGGCGAGTTCAGATCACGGATGCCGGAGCAGTTCAGCTGGCTCCTCTGACCAAACTGCTGTGGCTCAATCTGGACAACAGCAAACTGGCGGATGGTGGCCTGGTGTTGCTGAAGGACATGAAGTCGCTGACATTCCTTCACATTGGCTCTACTCAAGTCACTGAAGCCGGTGCTGCGTCTCTCTTTCACCTGAAGACATTGAAGGATCTCAAGGTCACTCGTACCGCATTGGGTGCTAGCGATTCTGCTGTTGCAGAGCTCAAGAAAAACCTGCCCGACACTGTTATTCAAACTGAATATGTTGAAGCTGAGTAATCCGTTTGTGCTTATCGAGTCGGTTAAGTTGATTCTGGTGTTCTCTGACTCATCTTCAACCTTGATAACTACCCCGACGCCACTTGTTGATAACTTGTTGATAACTCTCTGGTGAACGCGGAGGTTACTTGTTTGTTTTGCGAATGACTTTGAGAAGCTCGCTTCACAGGTTGTTGATCCTTCTGCTCTTTCCCCACCGACTTGAAAGAGCTTTTCCACGGATTTCCTTACGGTTACTCACTTCCGTCTGAATCTCTAAAGTGTTTACCAGAAGAAGGTTATGACCATGGAAATGGTAGTTATCAACATTTGCCTGCCGGTCTATTACTTATACTTCTATCTTTTAAATCCTTTTCCAAACACAAACGCAAAGCCACAAAAAAATCCCGGTTGATGTGACTCAACCGGGATTCCTTTGGTTCAAGCGTTCTTCGCTCTGAACAGATCAGACCACTTCCCAACCTGCTCGATATTCCTTCGTGATCAGCTTGGCAGCTTCAGGAACATTCTTTGCCACAAGGTTCTCAGCGTCCCACTCGATCGCTTTACCTGTGCGATAGGCCACGTTGCCCAGCAACACTGTTTCAGTCAGAGCACCTGAGTAATCAAAGTTGCAGGTGGTTGGTGAACCGTCCTTGCAGGCTTTGATCCACTCCGCGTGATGTCCGATCGAATTTGGGATCGACTCAGCTGGTGGCTTGAAGTCGGCAAACTTGTCAGCCGGGAACAAGCGATAGCGACTGTAGTCGGAGAACAGTGAACCGTCCTTACCGACAAACATGACGCCGTTTGCCGGAACAGGCTGACCGGCAACCTTCTTCGGAATCAGATCGCCGTCGTACCAGGTCAGTTTGAGAGCTGGCATAGAACCGCGAGCAGGGAAGTCGTACTTTACAATAAGACCCAGCGGACAAGTTTCCGGGTGAACTTTCGGGCCTTCCGCTTCGCAACGGACAGGGTGCTTAAGATCGAGAGCCCAGAACGGCAGGTCCATGTAGTGGCAAGCCATATCTCCCAGTGTGCCCTGACCGAAATCCCACCAGCGTCGCCAGTTAGCCGGATGGTACTGTCCGTCGGCGTATGGACGCTCAGGAGCTGGACCAAGCCACAGATCCCAGTTAAGGCTCGCAGGTACAGGATCGGCCTTCGCAGGACGTTCACCGCCGCCCCAGCCCTTTCCGACCCATACGTGAACTTCCGTCACATCGCCAATGACACCGGCTCGAATGATTTCGACAACTCGGCGATAGTTGTTTTCCGCGTGAATCTGAGTGCCAAGCTGAGTCGCCAAGCCACGTTTTCTGGCTTCAGTAGCGATCAGGCGAGCTTCAAAGACAGTGTGCGTCAAAGGCTTTTCGCAGTAAACATGTTTCCCAGCCCGAATGGCTCGGATAGACGCAGGAGCGTGATGATGATCGGCGGTGCCAATGACGACAGCGTCAATTTTGTCACCTTCTTTTTCGATCATCTCGCGATAGTCAGCGTAGGTGCGAGGCTCGAGCTTGTTTTTCTCAGTCAACATCGCTTTCGCTTTGTTGAGGTAGTTTGAGTCAACGTCGACAATGGCGACGATGTTTTCACTCATGACCCCGTTAACATCCTCAGCCGCACGATTGGCGGTTCCGATGCACGCGATATTGAGTTTCTCAAGAGGGCTGAGAGAAGCTTTGGCAGAAGCTTCAGAAACGAACAAAGAAGACGAAAGAGCAGCGGCGGAGCCAGCGGCAGTGGTCTTCAAAAATGAGCGACGATTCCGGGAGGAATGAGACGACATAGGCGGGAACCTTTGGCAAAAGGCCGAAAAGCGAGTGTGAAAAGCACGGGAACACGGTGTCAGAATAGACTGAACCACGAGGGAAAAACAATGAAACAGAAAGAAAACTCAGTCTCAGTGAGATCATTAGGGGTGATCAATGAACTCCAGGCGGAATCAGAGGAGCCTTGCAGATGACAAACAGCCTGATCATTGGGCAGGGCATAACAGGTTCAGTACTGGCTTGGTCGCTTCATTGGGAAGGCAAGACAATTCATGTCTTTGATCGAGGCTGGCACGTCACGGCGTCTCGTATAGCGGCGGGATTGGTTACTCCGTTTACAGGTCGACGACTATCGAAGGCGGGCGACTTTGACGAAAGCCAGACAGTCGCCAAGGAGTTCTATCGGCGAGTAGAAAAGGAAACGGGAGCGTCACTGTTCAAAGAAGAGCCTGCAGTTAGGTACTTTCAGGATGACATAGAGAGAGACTTCTTTCTCAAAGAACGCTACGAAATTAATCGCAGTGAGATCGAACTGATCAACGGAGCAAAAGGCGGAGCGATCGGATTTCGAATGCTGGGGGCCGCTCGACTTCGAGTCAGCACATTTCTCGAAGTGACCAGGAGTTTCTTCGCCGAAAAAGGCCGTTTTCATCAGGTCGAGCTGGACCCGACCAAAGACATCGAGGTCAGTGAGAGCGGTGTTCAATTGCCCAAATTGGGTTTAGTAGGACAGGAGATCTATTTCTGTCAGGGATACCAACCAGAAGAGAACCCATGGTTTCCACGGATCCCGGATGCTCCGGCACGCGGGGAGATTCTGAGGCTGGACATCCCGGGTCGGACGGCGAGTGAAGTGGTTCATAGGGGCTTCTGGCTGGCCCGGGCGACGGATCAGAGAGAGGACAGTTCAGCAAAAGAATATCTTCTGGGAGCCACCTACGACCGCGACAACCTCGACCAGAAAGAGACACAAAGTGGCCGAGACGAGCTTTTGCGGGGGCTAAAAGAGATAACAAACGAGAGCTATCGTGTCATAGGGCATTATTCAGCGATCAGAGCCGGCATGAAAACTCGACGACCGATCATGGCTCGTCACCCAAAGTATCCGCATGTAGCAATCATGAACGGCATGGGTTCCAAAGCGTCTCTGATGGCCCCGATAACGGCTCAGCGCCTTTTGAATCTTATGGCATTGAAGCCAGAAACGAAGGGTCAGGAAACTCGGGTGACCGGGACAAAGGCCATATCTCTGACGAAATTGGCTCACAGTATCGTGCAACGAGCGGTGCGTACGGGCGACACCGTAGTCGATGCAACAGCCGGAAACGGACATGACACGGTGTTCCTTGCAGCTTGCACCGGGCCATCAGGGCACGTTCACGCAATCGACATTCAGCAAGAAGCGATTCAGTCAACGCGATCGAGACTGGAAATAGAATCCGTAGAACACGTGACACTGCATCAGGATGATCACAGTAAGGTGCTGAAGTCACTCCTTGCCTCATCGGAAGTCGTTGGGGCGATTATGTTTAACCTCGGCTATCTTCCCGGAGGAAATAAACAGCGAACAACATCAGCCGCGACAACTACAGAAGCGATAGCGGCGGGTGTCAGCCTTTTAAGAGCAGGTGGAGTGATGACTGTGATCGCCTATCGTGGACATGCGGGAGGACAGGAAGAAGCTCGGGCTGTCGCTGACTGGAGTGAGAATAACAAGGCACCGTCATGGACTACAGAAGTGATACCGGGAGCAGCTGACAACGAGGAATCCCCAGTGCTGTACGTCTTCCGCAAGAAGCAGTAGAGCCAACCGCTTGCCTGAGAAGAAAAAATCTATCGTCCGCCGAGACTCATACCGAAGCGTCGTCGCAGAAGACTTTCACCGAGAAGACTCACGGCCGCAAAAGCCAGGGTTCCCAGCGCGGTGGAAGTGAAGACGGTGGCGTAAAGTTCAGCC
>CANHVD010000066.1 GCA_947463775.1 Planctomycetaceae bacterium
ACAACGACCGGCTTGCGGTGGCCGTTGACTTCGAACTCTTTCACCGGCTTATCATCAATCAGCAATTCCATTTTGGATGGATCCGGACCGGCTTCTGTCTGAGCCGCCTCGATCCGAAATTTGTAAGTTCCATCGGCAACCGCGTCATAGGTGATTGAAACTGTTCCTCGCGTGTGCAGAACGTAGAAGCCCTGTTCATTGATACTGCCATCGAGCGTTGACTTGAACTGAGTTGCCTCAAACTTCTGAGTACTGCCTTTGGAGAAATCCCGCGTATCAATGACAGCAGCAGCGACTTCTTCGGCCGCATCCAGATACTTCTCCATCAACAGCGGCGGCAGGCTCAGCACATCGCCGATGTTGTCGAAACCTTCACCGACGTCATCCTGAGGAAACTTGTCGGCCGGAGTTAGTTTGACTCCAAAAAGATCGCGGATCGTATTGTTGTATTCAGCTCGATTCAGGCGATGCAGAGTCGATCGGCCCGCATGATGCAAAAGACTGCAGTCGAAGTTGTAAAGTTCGTCATACAGAGCGTCCACAACTTCCTTGCGAACAGGCTCCTCGGGCTTCGGATCATAACTGGCCGGAGGCATTGCGCCGGCGTTGATCATGCGATAAACACGTTCCCACTTCTTTCGATCCTTCAGCAACTGGTCGACCGACTCCAGATCGTGCAGAGCAATCCCGCCCTCCTGTTCAGTGGCGTTGTGGCAATCCGCGCAGTGCTTCGCAAGAAACGGGATGACTTTCTCTTCCAGCTTCTGCTGCCGTGCGGCATTTTGCCGCAAGGTTGCTCCTGCTACGACAGAGGTTGTCTGAGCAGCGCCAAGGGCCAGCGACGTTCCTGGAGCGCCGTTGACATTCGCCGACGCGGAAGATGCCTCGTTGTTCGACACTGTTGCGGTTGCGGCCGCAGGTTGTGATTGCTCGGATTTCGCATCTGTCTGCGCGACGATGTCAGAAGTCTCAGCTGGCTTCGTCAGGAACGAATACCCGGCCAGAATCGCTCCACCGACGAGTGTGGTCGCGATCAATCCTGTGAACAGCGGCTTCAACGGACTCTGAGATTCATAACGAGACTTCGACGTCTTTCGATCCGCAGTTCGGGATCTGCTTGAGCTGTTCGCTCTCGACGCAGATGAACGTACGGGCGCAGCAGCGATTGGTTCTTTTTCTTCCGAACGAACAGTCGGCCGAGCAGGGCTTACTGGTTTTTGGACGGGCTTCTGGTCAGCGACCGGCCCGGCTTTCGGAGCAGGTGACGACGGTGCTGCGTCCGTGGGTTCCAGAGTCAACAGGACGGGCTGACCGCATTCTGCGTTGGGACAGCGAACGCGTCGGCCGACGTGTTTTTCGTCAGCGCGGAATTTTGCGTTACAGGATGGGCAGCGAAATGATGGCTTCATAGTTTCCTTGTCCACATGTCGTCGCTGGTTAAACCCCGTTCAACATCCGTCACATAATTCTTTTCGCGATCATGATTCAGGCTGCGTTCCCAGTGATTTACCCCGTGAACACCCGGCCTTTAATCATACGTGCAAAGAATAGTCGGCAGCACCTGATTATGCGGGATAACAGGTTCGTCGAAACGGAAGAACCTGGAACCCTCGACCCGATTTTAGCCCGAATTCATTCCGGGAACAGGATTATCCAAGTCGTGCGGTCCCTGGGTGCTCCGTTTTTCCGCCTCTGAGACGCTAATGGTGGAAGGATCCTCACTTCTGGTTTTGCGATTACTTGTAGCCCAGCATGGTCATTATCTGCATGGGAATGCACACAACTGCCAGAATCGCGTAAATTACCCCGCAAAGCAGCAGGCAGGCTCGACGCCAGATGGGGGGGCGAATTTCCGCCGGGAGAAACCGCATATTGACTCGAAAAATCTGGAACGCCCCGATCGCCAGAATTGGCGTCGCCACGAGGCCAAGGATCTTGAACAGGCTGACAACACTGTCACCAATCGCCAACGCAATCACACCCCAGCACACGAAAACAGCCAACAGCGCCGCGTAAATCACCTTGGAAGAAAAGCGGCGCAGCTTCGGCCATCCCGCCCACAGAGCGTCGAAGACGACTCGAGTCAAACAATCTGTGTTGCCAAGCTGCGTCGAAAACAGAATCCAGAACCCATTGATCAGCGTCAACGCCCAGAAACCGTGCCAAAGCTGATCGGCCATAAACCGAGCCTGAAACGCACCGGCTGCATTGTCAGCTGGGATGTTGTCGGCCGGAACAATCGCCAGGGCGAGATTCACATTAAGAAACATCCCGATGACGCAGCCGATGGCCCACAGGACAGACTGATCCAGTAATGTGTATTTCCACCACGTTCCCCAGCGCCGAATGTTGTCGGCCGTCGGCCTGAACACTCTTCCAATCGCCGATACCTCCGTATGCCCGTCAGCTAAAACTCCACCGATGGATCCGGTCCACGCGGCCATGCCAAAACCTTTGTCTCGACACCAATTTGAGATGGCCAGATTTCCAAGTCCACCCGAACCGGCCGTCGCCGCGAAAACTCCCAACAGCGCCCAGTCCATATTCGGTGGCAATTGTCCGGGAGTGAGAAAACCTTTGGCCGTACGAATCCAGATCTCCAGCGGAACAAACAGCACGTTGACTGTTGTCAGGAAGACAAAGATAAAAATGATCATGGCCCACGAAAGCTTCTCGAGCACTCGTTCAATCGACTTGCCGGACAACAGCAGAACGATTGTTAATGCAAGAACTCCATAAGCGATCCACATCAACGTGTTGGCATCACTGCCAGGTCGTAGAAGATCGCCGGGATCGGGCATGCGATTGGAATACGCCGTGAACAAGACGTTCGCACATCCCAGTGCTAATGCGGGTGTGGCCAGCTGAATGATGCCGATCAGAATATAAAACGCGCCCCAGAACTTTGAGCCGGGATTGAGTCGCATAATTCCGGTGAGTACTGGTTCGCCTGTATAGAGCGTGTATCGCACCGCCTCCAGATTGAAAATCATCTGGAGAAAAATTCCGGCCGTGGCGACCCACAGGATCTCTGTTCCATACCGAACGGTCGTCAGAGGCCCCACGATCCATTCGCCACCACCGATGGAACCCGCCAGCAGGATCGCTCCGGGACCGATGGTTCGAAAGATATTGCGAATCGTAAACGGCAATGGCTCCGGAAGATCACCGGTTCCCCAGTTGGGAAGGCATCCATGATCACGCGGTTCCGGCGCGTGTGCGGCCAATAAGTCCTGAGCGGCCATTGGGCCTGTTGAGTTCGGAGCCGCTTCAGCCATAAAACAACACCTCGCCGGTCAATGTCAGCAGCGCAGAGCCGACCCGTGTTTGCATCTGTATCAGCATGCCTTACGGGGCAGATCGCGTTCGAAATTTAGATTATCCGGGAGAGCTTATCGTTCTTTCCCCGGAAGACCAGTGGCAGGCGTTTGTTCTCTGGTGGTGGGTTGTTGATTTGTTTCGTAGCACCAACTTCAGTTGACGTCGTTGCTCCGGTTCACGACGGAATGCAGGCTGGAGCCAGCGGTAAAAGCTGAACGGCGATTGAATCAATAACCGGGCGTGCATGTTGAACCGCTACAGGACGTCGAAAACTTCACCTGCGAACAGGTCTGCGATGACGTCGTCGACGGCTCGGAAGAACCAATCTGTCCCAATTGCGCCCACCAGGACATCATCCTCGCCCGCATCCTTCAGCACGTTGATTTTTGCTGTCAATGAAACTGTCGGACTGCCAACACCAGCTCGCAGATTGGTGATGCGAGCTTCATACGTGTCGGTCGAGATCCATGTGGTCCGTAGATTGCTCAGGCTCGTCAGACTGGTATCGCTCGTAGTGAGTCCGGCGATCAGAATATCATCACCATCGCCGCCAATCAGAATATCCAGTCCGAGGCCACCGATCAGGATGTCGCGGCCGCTGCCAGCTTCCAGAATATCGCCAGCTTCCATGCCGACCAGAATGTTATCGCCTTCACCGCCCGTCAGTCGGTTGGCGACAGAATTCCCCAGCAGCGTATCGCTGCCCGTGCCGCCCACTGCGTTTTCGAATGTGCTTGGAGAGCTAAGCATTAACGCAAGATGCGTATTCACCGGCTGAATGGAAGTCGATCCGAGATCCAGTACGACATCTGTGGACAAATAGGCGAAGTTCAGGGTGTCGACGCCTTCATTCGCATTCTCAATCACCTGATCGGCTTCGGGGCCGGAGGAAGGAACGAAAAAGTAGGTGTCGTTGTTGGCACCACCGAGCAGTACGTCGTTGCCAGTGGCACCGATGAGTTTGTCGTTTCCGGCACCGCCATGCAGAGTATTGTTCAGACGGTTGCCAAACAATGTGTCAGCACCGGAACCACCGATGATGTTATCGAAGACCCCAGCGGAGTTGAGCTTCAACGTGCGATCCGTATGAACCGACTGAACGAAAGACGATCCCAGATTCAGCAGCACGTTTGAACGCAGAAGTTCAAAGCTCAGCGTATCTGTGCCATCGTTGAACTTCTCGTTCACCCGGTCGGCTTCCGGACCAGAGGCAGGAGCAAAGATGTATGTGTCGTTGTTGGCTCCACCCAGCAGCAGATCGTTGCCAGGACCGCCAACGAGCGTGTCATCTCCGGCACCGCCGGTCAGAATATTGTCCTGGCTGTTCCCCAACAGCGTGTCAGCCCCGGTCCCGCCGAAGATGTTCTCGATGACAACAGTGGAATTGAGCGTTATCGAGCGGTTCAAGTGCACCGTCTGGCTCGAATTCAATCCAAGATCCACCACCACGTCTGTGGTCAGAAATGCAAAGCTGGGTGTATCAACACCTGCGTTCGGATTCTCAGAGACCTGATCCGCTTCGGCGACGGTTGTCGGAACAAAAATGTAGGTGTCGTTGTCGGTCCCGCCTAACAGCAAATCGTTGCCAGTACCGCCGATGAGTCTGTCGTTTCCGGCACCGCCGGTCAGAGTATTATCCAGACTGTTACCGAACAACGTGTCAGCACCGGCTCCACCGATGAGGTTTTCAAAGACGGCAGAGGAATTAAGTTTTAACGTACGCCCCGTGTGCACCGACTGATCAAAAGAAGATCCCAGATTCATCAGGACGTCAGTGGTCAGAAATGCAAAGCTGAGCGTATCCGAGCCTTCGTTGGAGTTCTCTGTCACCCTGTCGGCTTCCGGGCCAGAGGCAGCGGCAAAGATGTACGTGTCGTCGTTGGCTCCACCGAGCAGCAGATCGTTGCCAGGACCGCCAGCCAGTCTGTCATCTCCGGCACCGCCGGTTATAAGATTATCCTGGCTGTTTCCGAATAGTGTGTCATCCCCGGTCCCGCCGAAGATGTTCTCAATGACAACAGCGGAATTGAGCGTCAACGTGCGATTTGCATGCACTGTCTGACTCGAAGTTAGTCCAAGATCTACCACCACTTCTTTGGTCAGGTAGGCAAAGCTCAGTGTGTCGATCCCTTCATTCGGATTCTCAGTCACCTGATCCGATTCGGCGACGTTGGTCGGAACAAAAATGTAGGTGTCGTTGTCGGCCCCGCCAAGCAGTAAGTCGTTGCCGCCAGCACCAATGAGCCTGTCGTTCCCGGCACCGCCCGTGATTGTGTTATTCAGGCTGTTGCCGAACAGTGTGTCCGCACCGGAGCCTCCGATGACATTTTCAATCGTAGTGTCCGCACCCAGAGCGAGGCTCAAATTATTGGCATGCACTGCCTGAGCTCCGGCGGTTGCCATGTTGAACACGAGGCCCACCGTCGAAGTGAGAGAGAAATCAACCGTATCTGTGCCGCCACCGGACTCATCCAGCGCCCAGATTCGCAGGGGTGAATCGGCATCGAACTGGTAGACGTCGTTTCCCGCCCCGCCGGCCAGAGTTAGCCTTGCTGGTCCCGTGAGCGTCAACGTCGTACCGTTGACGACGAGTCCTGCGGCAGAAACCGTGAACAGATCCGCATTCGCTGTTCCAATAACACGGACGCTGTCGTTGTGAGCGAGTCCATTCAGAACTATCGGTGCACTCAGAGGAAAGGTGCCGATCGTCACGGGCCTTCTACCATTGATTGCGTGTGTGATCGTGACATCGACTTCTGAAAAGGCGATCCGAAAAGCATCCGCATCGGCGGTGGTGTCAAGGACGTTTGTCAGCGTCAGCGTGAACTCCACGAATGCATCCACCGCCCCGCCAACAGCAGCGTCATTCACTTCGATAGTGACTCCATAGGACGTTTGTGTTTCAAAGTCGAGCTCTGTGCCTGCTTTGAGTCGCAGTTCATTGTTCACGATCTCGAAGAATCCCGGATCAGTGCCATCCAGAGACAGTATGTTCGCGCCCAGAGCATCATCGGTAACGGCGATATCCGCCAACTTAATGGCAGTCGCGGTGCTGGTGTTCTCTGGCAAGGTCGTTGTGGTGTTCTGCAACGTCACCGCTGTCGGAGCTTCGTTAACGTCAGTGATGTTGAGCGTAAACGTGGCGGACGCGTCGGGATCTCCACCGATCGTCATGTCATCGACTTCCACGTTGACTGTGTAGGTCTGCTGAGTCTCAAAATCCAGAACCACTCCGGATTTCAGACGGAGTTCGCTGGAGACAATTTCAAAGCTGGCTGCATCCGTTCCGGTCAGCGACAGCACGTTGGTTCCCTGGGCATCATCGGTCACGGTAATCGTCGCAAGTGTTGTGGCACTTGCAGTACTCACGTCCTCCCTCAGGTTGGCGGAAGACGGTGTCAGGATGAACGCGGAAGCTGGATCGTTAACCGGGTTAACGGTGACATTAGCCGTAATTGGGAGAATGGACGTAAGACCGAGGTTGTCCTGAGCCAGCACAGTCAACGCGGCGATTGCATTGCCGTGGGCATTCGCGGCAGGAGTCCAGTAGGCGTTGAGTGTGGCGTTGATTTTGTCATTCGAGCCGACTACGAACTCGGTGGCCGTGAGAGCAGTCATGCCAATCTTCAGGCTTCCGCTGGAAACAGCCTGCACGACGAATGCGTCGACCGTACCGTCCACATCGGTTTCATCGCCCTGAGCCAGGAATTCTGCGAACGTCAGTTCGACCTGCGTATCCTCATTCGTGGTATCTACGACCGCCGCGAAGGCCGTCAACTGAGGCCGTGAATTCACGAGCATTGACCACAACTCAATACCGTTGGTGCCGTCAGCCGCGCTGAAGAACAGCGTGCCGTTTACGTTCGTCAGAGATGCAGGGGACGAACTGCTGATTCCGCTGCGGATATCTTTGACAAGTGTGGTGCCGGCGGACGTCCCGTCACTTTTCCACAACTCGAAACCGCTCACACCGTCAATGGCGGTGAAGAACAACTTGCCATTCACGTTCGTCAGAGAACGCGGAGCTGAACCGCTGTTTCCGCTGCGGATGTCTTTGACGAGTGTGGTCCCGGTGGACGTGCCGTCACTTTGCCACAACTCGAAACCGTTCACGCTATCAGAGGCGCTGAAGAACAACTTGCCGTTCACGTTCGTTAGAGAAAGCGGATACGAACTGCTGGTTCCGCTGAGAATATCTTTGACGAGTGTGGTTCCGGCGGACGTGCCGTCACTTTGCCATAACTCAGTGCCGTTCACGCTATCGGAGGCGCTGAAGAACAGCTTGCCGTTCACGTTCGTCAGGTAATACGGAGACGAACTGTCGATTCCGCTGCGGATATCTTTGACAAGTGTTGTCCCGGTGGACGTGCCGTCACTTTGCCACAGCTCAAAACCATTCACGCCGTCAGAGTCGCTGAAGAACAGCTTGCCATTCACGTTCGTCAGAGAAAGCGGATACGAACTGCTGGTTCCGCTGCGGATATCTTTGACGAGTGTTGTCCCGGCGGAAGTGCCATCACTTTTCCACAACTCGAAACCGGTCGCGCCGTCATTGGCGCTGAAGAACAGCGTGCCGTTCACGTTCGTCGGAAAATAAGGAGACGAATTGCCGGTTCCGCCGCGGATATCTTTGACGAGCGTGGTTCCGGCTGACGTGCCGTCGCTTTTCCACAACTCAATACCGTTGACGCCGTCATTGGCGCTGAAAAACAGCGTGCCGTTGACGTTCGTCAGATAACTCGGTGAGGAAGCGAGGCTTCCGCTGCGGATATCTTTGACAAGTTTGGTCCCGGTGGAGGTACCGTCACTTTTCCACAACTCAATACCGTTAACGCCGTCATTGGCGCTGAAGAACAGCGTACCGTTCACGTTGGCGAAGTGAGACGGATTTGAGCCGCCAGCTCCGACGAAAAGATCCGCCACAAGGACAGGATCCACCGACAACAATGTTCTGGTCTCCAGTGTCTCCACCATTGGAGCACCCACGAAGTCTTCCCCCATCAACACAACCTGTCCAGAAGCCGACAGTGTCTTCCGGCGATTACGCCCTGAAGAACGGTGTGGAAAGTGAACGGACAAAGACTTCAGCCAGTTCTGGAACAACATACCGTCAATCTCGGTGGTAGTATGGGGTGACTGCGGTGTGTGAGTGGGTGGGTTCCTGAAAGTACACTGCGTTTGTATGAAGTCAAATAAATATAAATGATCCGAACTCTGTGACGTTGAGCCAGAGGTGAGAGTTCGTCACGTCGCCAGGAGTAGGGGTGTTGCTGTCAGCCGGAATATGCTCGTCTTTTTTTGATTTGATGGTTTTCACAACCCGAAGCGTGAGCGAAGGATCTTGGGGGAGAACTATCCCAACCCGAGCTCGGACTAGCAGTCCCTCAATGCCTTTTCGGGTGGGGATCGTCCCTATTGCGCAACTTCAAAACTTATGCCTCGTATTGTGATCCCGGGAGCTTATTTCGGGATTGGTCCTGAGGCGGCTTTCACGCATTTCCCCTTGGCTGAGCTCTCTGTCTGAGCGTCGCGCATCTCCTGCAGCAACCACGATCGGGCATACGCTCAGACTCGTTCTGCGGTTCGGGGAGGCACTCTAGCTCAGCAGCCAACGCGAAACCGCTCGCCAGTTTGCTGTTTCGGCGAGCGGTATAGGGGCAGCTATACGATTTTCGATTGCCGATTTTTGATTGAACGCAGACCGGCGATCTGCAATCTGAGATCTCGCAATCTGCGATCACCAATCAAAAATTCAAAATTGAAAATCCAAAATCCCCACGACGCCCTGCCGCTCGCCGAGGGAAAGGGACAGTTAAAGCACGTCGATCAACTCGCCTGCGAACAAGTCGGCGATGACATCGTCGACGGCTCGGAAGAACCAGTCAGTGCCGGTTCCGCCCACCAGAACATCATCCTCGCCTGCATCGTTTAAGACATTGATGGTGGTCTTCAATGAAACCAACGGACTGCCGACACCAGCTCGCAGATTGGTAATGCGATCTGCATACGCGTTGGCGGAAATCCACTGTGTGCGAAGCGTGCTGAGATTGCTCAGGCTGGCATCGCTCGTGGTGAGTCCGGCAATCAGGATGTCATCGGCAGATCCGCCGATCAGAATATCCAGTCCAAGGCCACCAATCAGGATGTCGCGACCACTGCCCGCTTCCAGGATATCGCCAGCTTCCATTCCGACCAGAATGTTATCGCCTTCGCCGCCCGTCAGTCGGTTCGCCGCGGCATTTCCCAACAGCGTATCACTGCCCGTGCCGCCCACCGCGAACTCGAATGTGCTCAATGAGTTGAGCTTTAACGTACGATTTGCATGCACTGACTGAATCGATGTCGATCCCAGATTCAGTACGACGCTGGTCGTTAGATAAGCGAAGTTCAGAGTGTCGACGCCTTCATTCGCATTCTCCGTCACCTGATCGGCTTCGGGTCCGGAGGAAGCAACGAAAAGGTAAATGTCGTCGTTCGCTCCACCGATCAGCAAATCATTGCCAGCTGCACCAATGAGTTTGTCGTTTCCTGCACCACCAGTCAGAGTATTGTCCAGGCTGTTGCCGAACAATGTGTCAGCACCCGTTCCACCGATGATGTTTTCAAAGACGACAGCAGAGTTCAGCATCAACGTACGATTCGAATGCACTGACTGAAGGAAAGAGGATCCCAGATTCAGCAGGATGCCAGTGGTCAAATCGACAAAGCTCAATGTGTCACTGCCTTCGTTGACATTCTCTGTCACCCGGTCCGCTTCCTGACCAGAGGCAGGAACAAAAACGTAGGTATCGTCGTTGGCTCCGCCGACCAGCAGGTCGTTGCCAGCGCCACCAACGAGCCTGTCATTCCCGGCACCGCCGGAGAGAGTGTTGTTCAAGCTGCTGCCCGTCAGCGTGTCAGCACCGGTACCGCCGAAGATGTTCTCAATGACAACAGCGGAATTAAGCGTCAATGTGCGATTTGTGTGCACCGTCTGAGCGGAAGCTAATCCAAGATCCATCACGACGTCTGTGGTCAAAAAGGCAAAGCTCAGCGTGTCGACACCTTCGTTCGGATTCTCTGTGACCTGATCGGCTTCAGCGACGGTGGTCGGAACAAAAATGTAGGTGTCGTTGTCGGCCCCACCGAGCAACAAGTCGTTGCCGCCAGCGCCGATGAGCCGGTCGTTCCCGACACCTCCCGTCAGAGTATTATCCCGACTGTTGCCGAACAATGTGTCAGCACCGGTGCCACCAATGATGTTCTCGAAGACCCCAGCGGAGTTGAGCTTTAACGTACGATCCGTATGCACCGACTGAAGAAACGATGATCCCAGATTCAGGAGGACGTCCGTTGTTAGAGATGCAAAGCTCAGCGTATCGATGCCGTCGTTCAGATTCTCACTCACCTGATCGGCTTCAGGACCTGAGGATGGAACAAAAACGTAGGTGTCATTGTTAGCCCCGCCGAACAGAGAATCGTTCCCAGCGCCGCCAATGAGCTTGTCATCTCCGGCACCGCCGGACAGAGTATTATTCAGACTGTTGCCGGTCAGCGAATCTGCACCTGTCCCGCCCGTCAGGTTCTCGATGACGACAGCGGAACTGAGCGTCAAAGTACGGTTTGCATGTACCGTCTGAATCGAAATCGATCCAAGGTCCAGCACGACGTCTGTGGTCAAGAAGGCAAAGCTCAGCGTATCGACACCTTCGTTCGGATTCTCTGTGATCTGATCCGCTTCAGCGACGGTGGCAGGAACAAAAATGTAGGTGTCGTTGTCGGCCCCACCGAGCATCAAGTCGTTGCCGCCAGCGCCGATGAGCCTGTCGTTGCCGGCACCTCCTGTCAGAGTATTGTTCAGGCCGTTGCCGAACAGCGTGTCAGCACCGGTCCCACCGATGGCATTCTCAATCGTAACAGCTGAGCCCAGAACGAGGCTTAGATTGGTGGCATGCACTGCCTGAGCTCCGGCGGTCGCCATATTGAACACCAGGCCCACGGTCGATGTGAGAGAAAAATCAACCGTATCTGTGCCGCCTCCGGACTCATCCAGCGTCCATGCTCCAAGAGTGGAATCGGCATCAAACTGGTAGACATCGTTTCCAGCTGCTCCGACCAAAGTTCGGCTGGCTGGTCCTGTGAGCGTCACGGTCGTTCCATTGACGACGAGTCCTGCGGAAGAAACCGTGAACAGGTCTGCGTTCGCTGTTCCAAGAACACGAACGCTGTCGTTGGCTGCGAGTCCATTCAGCACGATTGGTGCATTCAGCGGGAAGGTACCGATCGTCACTGGCGCTCCACTATTGATTGCGTGTGTGATCGTGACGTTCACGTCTGAAAAGGTGATCCTGAACGCATCCGGATCGGCCGTTGTGTCCAGGACGTTCGTTAGCGTCAGCATGAAAGCTGCCGAAGCATCAATCGCCCCGCCCACAGCCGCGTCATTGACTTCAACCGTGACGGAGTAGAACGATTTCGTTTCGAAGTCCAGCACTGTCCCGGCGACCAGTCGCAATTCATTGCCGACGATCTCAAAGAACGCCGCATCGGGGCCACTCAGCGATAACACATTCGTACCCGAATCCACATCTGCTACTGCAATCGTTGCAAGTGTCGTCGAGCTGACCGTGCTGGAGTTTTCTTCAAGACTGACCGTTGTTGGTGAAAGTGTGACAAGATTCGGTGCATCATTCACACGGGCGATACTGATCGTGCTGGTCAGCGTATTGCTGTTCAAGGTTCCGTCGCTCATCACAAACTCGACGGATCGATCTGTTGTCGTGGGATTCTCGCTGCTATTGGCATACTTCACGGACCGCAACGCCGCCTGCCATTCAGCTTTTGTGGCCGTGGATAACGTTGATGTTAGTGTCAACACGCCGCCGATGTTGGTTGAAATGGCAATGTTGCCCATCGTCACGCCATCGTTTGTGAACGAGAGCACGTCTTCACCCATCACGAAATTCGTGACGGTCACGGTAGCACTGGCCAGCGTGGCGTTGTCTGCATCAGAAACCACAACTCCGGAGGCAATGGCCGTGGCGCCATCATTCTCGGTGTACATAACACTGCCCGATGTGGTCAGCACCGGGGCCTGCGGTGTCACATCCGTCAGTGTGACGGCTGTGGCCGTGTAGTTAATCCGCATGGTGCGGCCATTGAAACTGAACGTGCTGCCGTCAGCGTGACTGGAGAACTCTCCTGTGACACTGGTCGCGGACACGATCACAAATGTGTCGCCAAACGCAGGGATGAAGCTGCCTGTCAGCATCAGGTCCACATCGGCCAGACTCACTGTGCCGCTCACATTGAGCTGAGTGTATTCAGAGTCGACGGCATTGCCGCTGACGTCGATTGTCACGCTGCTGCCGGCGGTGTAGCTCACTGTACTGGCCGTTACGTCGATGCCGCTGCGATTCGGATTGTGGCTGCCGGAACTGTCCGGAGTCAGGAGGAGTGTACCGCCAGTGGTGTTGAATGAACCCGCAGCACTGTTTTGAATGATACTGTCACCGCTCATCAACTGAACGCTGGTGTTAACCGAGCGACTAATGTCGGCGCTGATTGTGACCGCCCCGCTGGTGAAGCCACCGATGACGAGCGTGCCTGCCGTAACACGGTTCAACTCACTCACTGTCAATCCGAGAGATCCCGGGCCATCGTCTGATCCCAAATTGATGGCGGTGCCGTCGGATTGAGGTCGGATGGTTACTGTATTTGTCGAACCATCCACGAGGCCATTTGTGGAAATCGTCAGGCTGTCGGCAAGCAATGTCAGTGACGCGCCGCTGGTCGCGATACTGCCATTCAAACTCAGTGACGCTGTCTCGACCACGACATTCCCGCTGGCCGTACCGATACTGGAACCGATCGCGAAGGAGATGCTGCTGGCCGTAAGCTTCACGGCACCAGAGCCGCTGTAAACCATATTGGCGTTGCTTCCAACGCTGATGCTATCTGTCCCTGGGACAGCAGTGTCGTCCTGCAGGTCCACATTCATCGACGAATCCGCAACGAACGTGAGGTCGGCATTCAGGTTGATCGTGTCGTCATCCGCATCGCCATTGATCGTCAGCGCGGTTGCGGCGGTTGCGGTGCCGGTTGTTCGCAGGATGTCATTCCCTGCGCCACCATTGAGCGTCACCGTGTCGACAAGGTTGCTGGAACCATAAGTAATCGTCAGCGTGTCCGCACCGCCCGCTCCGTTGAGAATGATCGATGAGCCTGTGACAGCGGTCGCCGGCACACGCACAGTATTCGTTCCGCTGCCCGTGGCTCCGGCAATCTGAGTAAACAGCAACTGACTACTATTGACGAGAATGTAGTCTGTGCCATCAAACGACAGACTCATGTTGTCGCTGATATTTCCCCGCAAGTCAGTGAAAGTCAGGTTTCCACTGTCCAAAACTACGTTGACGTTAGCGACTTCGGTCAGGACAACGTCGTTGTTGTCCGTGCCGCCCTGGTACGTGATCTGGAAAGGAACACCATTGATGGAAAAAATTGCTCCCTCGGCGAGATTGTTAAAAGTTTGCGTGACGGTGTCCTGACCGTCATTGTTGATGATCACAATCGGCTGGATAGCACCGGAGGTAATTGAACCACTCAGACTGAGCGTGGCATTGCCAGGACTTACGGTTCCGGTGACGTTCAGCTGGTCGAAGTTTCCGTCAGTGGTGCCATTCAATTCCACGACGTAGGTTGAGCCACTGGCGAAGGATAAATTGCCCGTGTTCAATACGCCGGGAGAACTTCCGGGGCTGACCGTGCCTCCACTGGCAACCGTCACGGCCCCGTTGATGGTTCCTGAGCCAGCGAGTGTGCCGCCACTGTTGACCGCGACCGCACTGCTGGAGGCTAATGATCCGTTGACCAGCAATCGACCGGCGCTCACGGTGGTGTTCCCGGCATAGGTATTATCATTAGCCAGGATGAGCGTGCCGACGCCGGTCTTCGTCAGCGCCTGATCACCGTCAATGATGCCGTTCAATGCCAGCGTGGCGGCCGTTGTCGTATTGAACGTGGCGGTGCCGGTGGACAGAGTGATGGTCCCGCCCAAGCTGGTGGCGCCGAATGTTGGATTATTGCCGCCTGCAGTCGCACGAATGATCCCGCCATTGACCGAAATCGGTTCCGCCAGGGCATAGGCGACGCCTTGAAACTCCAGGATTCCGCCCGCATTGACGATGGTACCGCCAGAGGCAGCTCCCAACGCTTGAGTCGCCGTGCCGCCATTCTCTGTGGTCACGGCCAGTATCCCGTTATTGACCGTCGTAGTGCCAGTGTAGGAACTGGATCCAGCCCCCAGCGCCTGCCGGCCTGTTCCGGTTTTCACGAGATTGAGTGCCCCAGTGATCGGGCCGTTGAGACGGCTGTCGGCGTTATTGTTTCCCGCACCCAATGTCAATGTGGCCAGATTGCTCTGCGAATTGCCGATACTCCCGTTGCCCTGGGCTGAGTCAAACGTTTCGTCAAACCCGTTTACGTCAAAGTTGGAGGCGTTTAGCACGTCAGCGGTATCGGGAATCACCCCCGCTGCGCCCAATTGGAGGGTGCCACTGCCAATGCTGGCGCTGGCGAACGAGTTCCCGGTGTTGCTGAGCCGCACTGTTCCGGCACCGGATTTGTTCAGGCGGAACGCACCCTGGACCGCACCCGCCAGCACAAGCATGCTGCCGCTGCTCGTGGAGAATGTGCCGTCAGCCGTCATGGTGACAATGCCGCTGAAACTTGTTGTCGCGTTTGAATTGGACAGCGTGCCGCCCTGCAGTGAGACCGCTTCGGCGGTGCTGTAGGTGACATTCCGCAAGTCGAGCACAGCTCCCGATGCGACGGTCGTACCGGCCGCAGTGGTTCCCAGGTTGTTGTTGGCGGT
>CANHVD010000067.1 GCA_947463775.1 Planctomycetaceae bacterium
GGCACCACCACGGCTGCGGAAGCCGCCTCAAAATTTATCGGCCGCGAGTCTGCTGTAACAGCCGCCGTTTCGTCTGTGACGGGTCTTACTGAAGAGGCCCGTGCGCCTTTGAATCGTCCGAGGATTATCCGGCCAACGGGTCTTTACGCCGAACGGCTGACGCTGGCTGCTGACGTTGTGAACTCGGGAACAACTTCACAAAACAACATGGCTGAAACGCCGCAGATTTCAGAGTCGCTGCAGTCGTTTATTCAGTCTCGCTCTGTGACGATCGAGGTGTCGCCGGAAGACCATTCAGCCACTTTGCGCGGAGTGGTTCCTTCCGAAGCGGATCGCCAACAGACCGAGCTGCTCGTGATGTTCGAACCCGGGATTCAAAAGGTTGTAAACGAGTTGACGGTGGATTCGAATCTTCCTCCGATTCCTCGTCGACGTCGTGGTTTGAATTCTCGTCGGAACTAGTTGACTTCTTCGATCGTCGATCGGATTTGAACGCTCGCAGTTCTGATTCCGGCTCTGGTGCTAAAAGTTCGTCAGCATCTTTCGCATCGAACGAAGAGTCGCTGTCTTCCTTCTGCCGTCCCTGCATGTTGCGATGATAGAAGCCGCTGGTGAGATCGATCTCAGACGTCTGCAAACCCGGGTGACGCGAAGGAGTCGGGGATCGCTGATCGTCCGTCTCTGACTCCTCAACTTCGTAACTCACTCGCTGAATTCCACTGCCTGCGGGAGAGCGCAGACGATTTCGGGCATTTGTTTTTTCCTCAGCTTTTGACTTCGACTGAGCGATCTCATTCTGAAATGGTGAGAGTTCTCCCGGCCCCTGCAACACAACATGCGCGGGAGCAGCCGTGATTTCCGTACCATCGTTGGTCACGAAGCGACTGATCAGAGTCAAATGCTGCAAAGGTCCGCCAGCGGCATCCCAGGGAACCCAAAAGCTATAAGAATGCCCGAGACGTGACTGGCTGTAATGGGTCTGAAGTTTGTCGGAAGGGAAGACGTATTTGCGATCCGGAGTTCGCTCCATCGAGCCTTTGCTGTCATCCCATGCGTAAACAACCAGAGTCCCGTCGACGCGAATCGCTTTATGTTTGTCCTCGCCATAAAACATAATGCGGCCGCCGAAACCTCGCGTTGCCGGTTCCCCCGGCTGATGCAGCACGGTATCAGACCAGACCGGCACGATCTGACGAGGTGTCAGATATTCCGGCTCCTTCTTCGTGAACGACAACGCACTTGCGTTCATCATCGTGCAGCCGGGTGCACTGACAAAAAGTCCTGCTGCCAGCAGCAACAGGCATTTGCGTTTTATGGTGAAGCGTTGAAGCATGGTTGTCGGCGATGATTTGGAGGAGGGATGGATCTGTGTTGATGTTTGTGTGAGCCGAATCGCTTCATCAGCCGCCGGGCGTGAGCCCCCGGTTGTCCTGACGGGTTTCTGCGGCAGGAACCGGACGCTAACGCGTTCCGGCTAATTTAATCAACAGTCCGCGAGCCGCCAGTGAGGTCAGGTGTTTCTTCATTACTCTCTCGGCCAGAATGACTTCTTTTCAGATTTCGGTCTGGCTTCTGATTTGGGTTTTGTCCGGGTTGGAACCTCGGAATCAGAGCCCGTCGTGTTCTTACGTTCCTTCTTATCCGTCTCTTTAAACGAAGTACTGCGGAACGACATTTGTTTGATGCCAGAATCCTCAGTCGATTGCGATTCGTCCCCTTCGCCAGTCTCGATCTTCCATTCGGGAACGACCACTTTGGTGTCCGTGGAAGCTGGTGCATTGATCGACTCAGATACGCCGCTCGGATTCACAAATTGATCAGGAGACGGCGTGAGTGGCACCGCCTGCTGCATGGAAGCTGCACCGGGAGTTTGGTCGGGATAAATGGTAGGAATCGTTGAGGAATCCATCTGGCCGACCATGGCAGTATCGGTATTCATCCAGTTGAATGTGTCGCAGGAGATCCATGACATGCGAGCCGTTTCGACCTGTTTGATGTACTCCGCTTCGGAAGGTCCTCGCACAACATGCGGCGTGAGGATGATCAAAAGTTCCTTGCGGGAATTTTTCGTTCCATCGAAGCGAAACAGATTTCCAACCACAGGGACATCACTCAGCCATGGCACGCGGCGCGAAAGAGTCGTATTGTTTGTCGTAATCAATCCACCAATGACAATCGTCTGACCGCTGGCAGAACTGACGGTCGTTTGAGCCGTCGTAATATTGACTCGCGGCGAACGGATCACTTCTCCGGTCGATGAAATAGAGACTGGAATCCCCTCAATCTCCGGCCCTACCTCTGACTTTTCAGCGTCGAGATCCATCACCACCATACCTTCCGGGCTGATACGCGGCGTCACACCCAGAATCAGGCCCACGTTTTCCAGTTCGACAGTATTCACCTGACCGACCTGGTTAATGCTGGTGCCCACAATTCGAGGAACTCGCTGACCGACCTGAATAAAGGCTGGTTGATTATCCAAAGTCATGATTTGCGGACGGCTGAGAATTTCCACATTGCGCGACTGATTCATCGCTCGCAATAACACACTGACATTTTCACTGCTGGCGGACAGCACAAGGCCACCGAAGTCGGTATCTGTGCTCGTCCGACCCAGACTAAAGTGCGACAGAGCCTGGCCGCCGACGGTGCTCCTGGTCGCCAGTGAGCCCGGTGTGTTCGCATTTCCAAGCGGCTGATTATTGAAATTGTACCCAGGTGTCAGAATGCTGCCGAGCAAACTGCGATCAAACAGCAATGAATCCTGCAGACCCAGCTCCACGCCGAATTCATGCAGATTATCCAGTTCGACTTCAACCAGAATCACCTGAATCATCACCTGCGGCGGTTGAGCATCCAGGCCTTCCACGAGTTCCATGATCTGTTCAAAGTAACGTGGCGTCGCACTGATGATCAACGCGTTGCCGACGGGCTCGGGAACGACGACGACTTCCGATTCAATCTGCGTGAAAGGATTCTGCCGTCCTGGGGCTGCCTGATTGACGACTCGCTCACTGCGCAGAAAATTGTTGACGGCGTTAGCGACGTCCAGAGCGGGTGAGTTCTTCAGTCGATAAACCTCGTTCACTCGTTCCTGCGAGTCGGTTTCATCCAGACGCAGCAGCAAGGCTTCGATAATCTTCAGATCGCCGGACGTTCCTGTGGCGATGATACTATTTGTACGGATGTCGACAGAGAATCGCACAGGCACCAGTGAGGATTCCTCTTCGGCCGTTGCCAGTTGTGGTACCGTCGAAACGCCGGCCTGCTCCGGAAACAGCGAACGCAGAACCTGAACAAGATCTGTGGCATCGCCATTGGTGATCTGGAACACCTTGATCTGTGCGGAAGCCGCCGGGGATTCATCGAGACTCTTGATCAATTGTTCCACCAGCGACAGGCTGTCAGCCGGGCCGGTGATAAAGATACGATTCGTTCTTGAATCCGGAGTCAGCTTTACGTCCTGCAGCAGTCCGGAAGCGACTACGCTGTTTCCATCCGGCCCGACCATCAGCATTTCCAGAGCCGCTGAACGCTGTGTTCCCACGCCGCCGCGAGCCGCTGTAATCGCTGCTGTAATCGTTTGCGAAACATCAGCGGCCAGTGAGTTCTTAAGCTGGACGATTCGAGCCTGATTGACGGATTCTGAAGTTCCTTTGTCGAGTCCTTCGATCAGTCGATTGACTTCGGCAAGATCTCGGGGAGCAGCGTTTACGATCAGCGAGTTTGTTCGTTCGTCGGCCGTGATGTTCACTTCAGGACCAAGACCGCCACGGTCATTCAGAAACTCACGAACCGTGTTTTCGACCTGATTGGCTGACGCATGTTTCAAAGAAAAGATCTGCATCTGCGTGAGCGGTTCGACGGACTCGTCCAGACGCGCGATCAGCTTCTTTGCGGCTGTGACAGCTTCACCCCAGCCAATGAGCAACAACGCATTCGGCTTCACCAGCGGCGTAAGCGAGACGCGGCCCTGTAACGGACCGGTGAGATCATCCAGCACATCTGTGACAAGTTCTTCCAGAGCTTCTCCCTGTACGTTGTGCAAGTAGACGACGTCAATCTCTGGTGCTGTTTCTTCGCTAAGGCGTTCGATTTCACGAATGATCCGAGTCAGCTCTTCCACGTCTGGATCGCGGCCACGAAGAATCAAGACATCCAGGTCCGGCAAGGGCTCTACAGTGACATCAGACGATGGCCGTCGCAAAGCTGGGCCGTCAGCTGGATCCTGTGTTGTCGCATCAGCTGCTGAGTCCGAGTTCTGTTGCGGATCGGTCTCAATCGGAATCGCCGGTTCGCCTGGAATTTGTTGAAACCCGGCAGGCCGGATGACACGTTCTGAGTTTTTGCGGCCCTGGCCCTTTTCATTGTCCAGCTGCGGTTTTGATGGTGACCGATTTGTCTGCTTCCAGATCAGCAAGGCTTTGTTCAGAATCTCTGGTTCGACGTTCGCCAGCGGCACGAATCGAATCGTGTCATCCGTCGCCTGATCTCGTACATCGTCGAGCTGTTGTAGTAGTTTCGCGAATTGCTGAACCAGATCTTCAGAGCCTTCCAGCAAACAGGACTTTGAGACTTCATCGAACATCAGCGAAACTTCACGATTTCGACCGCTGGAGAAGCTCAGTTGATGATCCTGAATCTCCAGAACTCGCGTACCCAGCAAGCGAGACACGGCGTTCTCGGCTTGCTGCGAGGTAATGTTGCGGAAGCGATAACGGACCGTGCGATCGCGGAGCGCGGAGTTGCGATCAGTGTTCGGAGCAGTTTTCTTCCGAGTATTCTCCATCGCGGGCCATTCCTCTGATGCAGGCTTTTCGTCAGAGGTTGAACTCGGATTCGTGATCGGTGAAAATTCCCAGTCTTTGGGAGGCGTCTCTACAGAAGAACGTTTTGTCGTTGGCCTGGTATTCTCTGTGGCGTTCAGTTGTTCCACCAGTTTCGCCGCAAGTTTCTGAACCGTCGGACTTCCGGACACCAGCAATTCAGAGGCATCATCATCGGCAACAATTCGAGCTTCTTCCGCCTCATCTCCAAGCAGCTCGTTGAGCATTCGCCGTGCTTCAGACGGCGATTTATCGTTGAGACGATAAACAGAAAACTCTTCCGCGCTTTGTGCTGAGACTGTGGCGGAATCTAGGCCTGTAAACGTTCCCGCCATGACAACGAGAATGCTCATTGCGGCAAACCGACACAAAACTGGTCGTTGTGGCTTCATGGGAGAATCGTGAAGGGGAGTGATCGGGAGAGGTCCGGAAAACCAGTGCCTGCTGTGAGAACGGGCGGTCTTACAGAATTTTGATTCAAGGAGGGAGGTTGAGAGTAAACTCAACGCAATCTGGTCTCAACCCAAGCTCCGGTCAGTCATGGCGAGAAATGCTGGCCCGTGTTACATGGGATCGACGTTTCGGAGAAAGTTGCAGCCGTGAGCGACTCCGCTTGCGAAACTCGCCGATTCTGGAGGACCTGTGATCGGCAAAAACTGCTGCTGACAGACTTGGTTCGCCGCTTTTAATGAAAGTGGACTCGTCAGCTTTCGAGGGGCTGCTCAGGTTGACTGCGTCGCCAGTTTGCGATGCGCTGAATCACATAGAAGAAGACCGGCGTCAAAAGAATCCCAAAGAGAGTTACACCCAGCATGCCGGAGAAAACCGCCGTGCCCAGTGTGCGCCGCATTTCGGCGCCGGCTCCTTCACCAAGAACCAGCGGGATGACTCCGAAGATAAATGCGAACGAGGTCATAATGATCGGGCGAAGTCGTAGCCGGCAGGCATCCAGAGTTGCCTCAAACACCGACACGCCGGCCTGGTTTCTGGCTCGAGCATACTCGACAATCAGAATCGCGTTCTTGCAGGCCAGACCGACGAGGACCACAAAGCCAATCTGCGTGAAGATGTTGATGTCCATCCCGGCAAAGATGACACCCGCGATTGAACACAACAGACACATCGGCACCACCAGAATCACAGCCAGCGGCAAAGCCCAGCTTTCGTATTGAGCGGCCAGCACCAGGAATACCAGCACCACAGCCAGCAGAAACGCATACATCGCTGTGTTGCCGGCCAACTGCTGCAGGAAAGCCAGTTCCGTGTATTCCACTCGCATAGAGGGAGCCAGGTTTTTGTCGGCCACTTCGCGAAGGGCCTGAATGGCTTCACCAGAACTGGCTCCGAAGGCGGCGTCGGCATTGACGAACGACGCAGGGTAAAGATTGTGCCGGAGAATCATCAGCGGACCAGTCACAGTGCGGACTTTAATAAAAGCAGCCAGAGGAATGCTGCCAGCCGTCGTCGAAGTGACATACATTCGCTGCAGGTCCCCAGTCTGCATGCGGTACTTGGCATCGGCCTGAACATTCACCTGCCAGGTTCTGCCGAAGCGATTGAAGTCATTGACGTAGAGAGAACCGAAATTCACCTGCAGAGCACTAAAGACGTCGGCCATGGACAGACCATGTTTTTTGGCCGCCTCGCGATCAATATCCAGTTCGAGCCACGTCGTGTTGGCTCGAAACCCCGAAAACAAGTCTCGCAGTTTCGGAGACTGCATGCCGTCGGATATAATGGACTGGCTCACTGATTCCAACATGTTCAGACCGTTGTCGCCACGATCCTGAACAACGATGCGAAATCCCCCCGCGGTCCCAAGTCCTTCGATCGGTGGTGCGCCAAGGATATTGACGTCAGCGTTTTCGACCTCGGACAGAAACAGGTTCCGCAGTTCTTCAGCGACGTTGTCGGCAGTTCGATGAGTCTTGATGCGGTCATGAAAATCATCCAGCATCACATACATCGAACCAAAGTTCGGAGCGTTGGCATTCAGCAGCAGAGATTGTCCGGCCAGCGCAACCGTGTGATGAACTCCGGAGACACGACCGGCCAGTGTTTCAATCTTCACCATGACCTGCTGAGTTCTCTCCAGAGATGCAGAATCGGCGAGACGCACGTTCAGAATCAGATAGCCTTTGTCCTGAGCCGGAATAAATCCTGTCGGAGTGATCGCGAACAGATAGTAAGTTCCGTAAATCATCCCGCCATAGATCAGCAGAACCAGCACGCTACCTCGCAGCGACCATCCCACGACGGTGACATAAGCGTCGGTTGCCAGATTGAACCCGCGATTGAACAGGCGGAAGAAAATAGACAGCAGGCTATTGATTAGACGACTGATGATCAGAACAGCGATAAAGCCGACGGCAGCGGCAATCCACGGCCAAAACGCGGGATTGATATTCTTCGCCATGTCGAAACGCTGAAGCTGATTTGCCAGAGGATTACTCAGAAAAGCATAACCCAGCCACGCACCGAGCAGTGCAAGTCCGGGCCGAGGCAACGCTTCGCTGCGATGTGAGCTCGTGCCTGTGCCACCAGAACCGGGACGTAACAACAGCACCGCCAACGCCGGGCTGAGAGTCAGCGAATTGAACGCCGAGATGATCGTTGAAATCGCGATTGTGACCGCAAACTGCCGGAAAAATTGTCCGACAACTCCGGTAATGAATGCACAAGGAATAAAGACGGCCGAAAGCACGAGCCCGACAGCAATCACCGGCCCGGCGACCATCTCCATGGCGTGAATGGCGGCATCGCGAGGAGTCATGCCGTGTTCGATATTGTGTTCGATGGCTTCTACAACCACGATGGCGTCGTCGACAACGATTCCCACTGCCAGCACCAGACCGAACAGCGTCAGCGCGTTCAGACTGAAGCTAAAGGCCAGCATCGCCGCGAACGTTCCGACGATTGCCACGGGTACAGCCACCAGAGGAATAATCGCCGGTCGCCAGCCCTGCAGAAACACCAGGACGACGATCGCGACCAGAATGACCGCATCACGGAGAGAGATAAAAACTTCCTTCACCGATTCACGTATAAATGGCGTCGTGTCATAAACGATTGCGTAATCGACGCCCTCCGGAAATCGCAGCTTCAGATCTTCCATGCGAGCTCGCACTTCTGCGGCCGTTTCCAGAGCATTCGATCCCGGCAATTGATAAATCGAAAGAGCGATGGACGGTTTTGTGTCCAGCGTGCAAACCTGATCGTAGGACATTGCTCCCAGTTCAATGCGAGCCACATCTTTCAGTCGCACCATTCGCCCTTGCGCGTCGGCTCGCAGAACCATGTCACCGAATTGCTCCTCGCTGGTCAGTCGTCCCAGAGTTGTCATCGTGTACTGAAACACGAGCCCTTCTGTTGTGGGCTGCTGACCAATCTGTCCGGCCGCGACCTGAGTATTCTGCTGTTCAATCGTTCGCAGAATGTCCTGAGTACTGATATCTCGCATCGCCATCTGCTGCGGATCGAGCCAGATGCGCATGCTGTAGTCGCGTTGACCAAGAAACGTGATGTCTCCCACACCCTCGACTCGCGACAATTCATCACGCATCTGAATTGTGGCGTAATTGCTGAGATACAGGTTGTCGCGCGAGCCATCCGGCGAGAACAGATTTACGATCATCAGCACGCCCGGTGCTTTTTTCTTGACGGTGACTCCGCGTCGTTGCACAAGGTCCGGCAACGTTGGCTGAGCGAGTGCGACTCGGTTCTGCACCAGCACCTGAGCGAGGTTTAGATCGGTTCCGGAGGCAAACGTGACCGTCAGTGTGTACGTGCCGTCGTTCGTGCATTGCGACGACATATACAACATATTTTCGACGCCATTCACCTGCTGCTCGATCGGTGCTGCGACAGTATCGGAAACAACTTTCGCGTTGGCACCGGGATACATGGTCGACACTTCGACAGTCGGTGGAGCGATCTCCGGATACTGCGTCACCGGCAAAGTGAAGACCGCGATACCTCCGGCCAGCGTGATGACAACGGACATCACTGTGGCGAAGATAGGCCGATCAATAAAGAAACGAGAAAACATTCAGCAAAGACCTTAGCGAAACAGCAGGAACTCGCCGCTTGTTGTAACCACGCCGGCAACTCCTTTGCCACTGCTGGATTCAGAATGTGAAGACCCCAGAGCGACCCCGGACGAATCGTAAGCCTGCCATCCGATCTTCTCATCCTTCACCCACGCGACCAGTGTTGATTCATCCGCCGTTTGAAGTCCAATCATTCCGGTTCTCATGCCCGTTGTACCGGGCGTTTTGACTTCTCGAGGCATCATCAGCTTTCCATCTGCTGACAGTCGATTGAAATAGATCGGGCCTTTGGTTGGCCACACTGCCAGATACCCATTTCCGTCCGGAGTAATCGAATAATATGTCATCGGACAGGCGTCGATCGTCCATGATTCCTGACTGACCAGACTGCGAGTGACTGAGTGATCCTTTTGGTTCCATAACACGAGATGCATGTCACGTTCGTTTCGAGTCTCCTCGCGGTAAAGAATTGCCAGTCTGCCGTCAGCACCGTACGTCGCGCTGGTTGTGCAGCAGTTACAGGGATTGATCTCCGGATTAATCTCGATCGTTTTTCCAAACGTCAGGCCGTTATCGTGCGAAACATTGGCATACAACTTTTCCGCCAGCCAGCAGGCGGTGACATCTCCGTTCTTGTTGGCTGCCAGAGAAAAACCTTCGCTGGGCTGATGATTGATGTTCTGTAGTTTTGAGAATGACGAATGACCTGGAGCCAGCCGAGCATAGAAAAATCCCCATTCGTCTTTGGGAAGTTTCAGTTTCCAGGCATTTGTCCCCATCGCCACATGGACGTGTCCATCAGGACTGACGGTCATATCCCACGCCAGATATTCCAGTCCGGGTTTCATAGGTGCATCGACAAGAACCGAAACGGGCGTGCTGAAACTCTGACCATTGTCGACTGACGAAGAGTACAGCGGTCCCTCCGGGGAGTTCATCACAAGGTGGATGACACCTTTCGCATCCGTCTTTGCAGCAAGTGGCTGTCCGGTTCCAGGAGCATCACACACTCGGACAAGGTCTTTAGCCATGCTTGAGTTTGTCAGCATGATGAGCATGCCGAGGACCATGCAGCTCAGGAATTTTCTAGAGATAGATTTTTGATTCATGTTCTCTTAGTCCACTGCAAAGGTCATTGAAGGGACGGTATGGATCGGAGCAGGCGTTTGTTGATTTCAGTTCGATCATCAGATGTCACGGACACCTTGATCATCAAAGGCGAGTTTGGTCGTGGATGGATTTGATGGGGGAAGAGTTATTCCCGGGAGGAATTATGCACAGACGGCACTCCTTGTTGTTCCGGTGGCATGGCTGTTATAGCCGCGCGGATTGGTCGAGTTAAGAACCGGAGTCTCATCAAGTCCGTCAGAATCCGACCAATACGCGAAAGCGGGCTGTGCCCGGAGAATATTGACCAGTGAGAGATACGATCAACGATCAGAAAAAAGACCGGTGTCAGGAAGATCCCGAAGATCGTCACTCCCAGCATCCCGCTGAAGACCGCCGTACCCAGTGCACGACGCATCTCGAATCCGGCACCGGTGGCTACGACAAGCGGGACGACTCCAAGAATAAACGCAAACGAAGTCATCAGAATTGGTCGCAGTCGAAGTCGACAGGCCTGCAGGATTGATTCGTATACATCCAGGCCTTCGTCGCGACGCAGCTTGGCGAATTCCACGATCAGAATCGCGTTCTTGCAGGCCAGACCGATAAGGACCACGAAGCCGATCTGAGTGAAAATGTTGATGTCCAGTTTGGCAACGGCGACTCCGGCAATCGAACACAGCACACACATTGGCACCACCAGAATCACGGCCAGAGGCAGCGACCAACTTTCGTACAATGCGGCCAGTACGAGAAACACAAACGCCACGGAGAAACCAAACAGCAACATTCCTGTGCTGCCCGATGTCCGCTCCAGAAAGGAAAGCTCGGTCCACTCGAAAGCCATCGTGGACGGCAATTCGGACGTTGCCAGTTCCTCGAGAATTCGAATTCCTTCCCCGCTGCTGACTCCCGTTGTCACGTTGCCGATAATCGCTGCGGCAGGGTACATGTTGTAACGAGTCACCATCAGAGGCCCGCCGATTGTTCGCACTGTGGCCACAGATCCCAGCGGTACCATGCGTCCGTTATCTGTTCGGACTCGCAGTTTGGCGACGTCGTCCACTTGATTTCGAAAGCCCTGATCGGCCTGAACCACAACTTGCCAGGTACGGCCGAACATATTGAAGTCATTCACATAACGAGAACCCAGATAGGCCTGCAGAGTTCCGAAGACTTCGCCCAGACTGATTCCCTGTGACAGGCAGGCATCACGATCCACATCAAAATAGAGCTGTGGAGCATTCACGTTGAAGCCGGTGAAGAGTCCTTTCAGCTTCGGATTCTTGCTGGCTACCGTGATCAGATTGTCGGTTTGTTCCTGGAGCACTCGAAGCCCTGCGTCTCCGCGATCTTCGACCATCAGCTTCATGCCTCCAGCGCGGCCGACCCCGGATACGGCTGGCGGAGGTGCCAATGTCACGGTCGCTTCAGGGATCTGTTTACCGAACTGTTTCAGCAATGATTCCTGGATGGCGTTGGCCGTTGTTTCCGGTGTTTTTCTCTTATCGAAGTCTTCGAGAATGATAAACATGGAACAGAAATGAGATGCTCGACCGCCCAGCGTAAACGAGTTCCCCGCGATGGAGTTGACGCTGCGAACGCCCGGTGTATCGAGAGCGATGCGTTCGATCTTCGTTAGTGTTTCCAGAGTTCGCTCGGCGGCCGTTGCATCGGGCAACTGCACGCTTCCGGTCAGATAACCTTTGTCCTGCGCCGGGATAAAGCCCGTTGGCAGAGAATGAAATCCTGTGTATGTCAGGCCGACAAGTCCGACGTAAACAATCAACACGAGTAATGGAACTCGCAGAAGTTTTGATGTTGTCGCGACATAGCCGTTAACACTGGCCCCCATCAGGCGATTGAACAAACGGAACAGCCAACCCAGAAAGAAGTTCAGGATTCGTGTCAGCAAATCCTGTCGCCCATGTTTTGGCCGCAACAGTAACGCAGCAAGGGCCGGGCTGAGCGTCAATGAGTTGATCGTGGAGATGACGGTCGAGATCGCAATCGTCAACGCAAACTGACGAAAGAACAGGCCCACGATTCCGGACACAAACGCGCAGGGGATAAAGACAGCAGAAAGCACAAGCCCCACGGCGATCACGGGGCCAGTCACTTCATCCATCGCTCGAATCGCAGCTTCGCGAGGACTGAAGCCTCGTTCGATATATTGCTCCACAGCTTCGACAACGACGATGGCATCATCGACCACGATACCGATGGCAAGCACCAGACCAAACAGAGTCAAATTGTTCAGGCTAAAGCCAACGGCCAGCATCGCCGCAAAGGTTCCGACAATCGCTACGGGCACAGCAATTAAAGGGATGATGGCCGGACGCCAACCCTGAAGAAATAGAAGTACTACCAGTGAAACAAGAATCACGGCATCTCGCAGTGATTTGAACACTTCGCCGATGGATTCACGAATAAACGGAGTTGTGTCGTAGCCAGCTTCCCAGATAACTCCTTCGGGAAAATCGACGGCCAGTTCGTCCATCTTGGATTTGATCAGGTCGGCGGTTTCCAAAGCGTTTGCGTCAGGCAACTGAAAGATCGCGAGGCCGACTGTGGGTTTCTGATTGAACCTGTTGTTGGTTTCGATAGTTCTGGCCGCCACTTCGACTCGACCAAGATCCCGAATCCGCAGCGTACGACCGTCGGGAGTTGTCCGCACGATGATGTCGCCAAATTCGTCCGGAGTCTGCAATCGTCCCTGGACATGCAGAGGAAGCTGCCAAGCATGTTGAGCAGGCGGCTGGCTGTTGATCGTTTCATTGGTGCGAGTGAAGGCGTCGGCCGATTTCGCTTCAGAACCGCCAGTCGTGAGAATATTGACGGAGTTGATATTCGGGCTGACGACGGAATTCTCTGCTGTTGGTTGTTGCCCGAGTTGCCCCAGACCGACCTCGGCATTTTGTTCGCGTACGGCCGACACAACATCCGACACAGCGACATTCCGCGCGGCCAGCTTGTCCGGGTCGAGCCAGATTCGCATGCTGTAGTCACGCTGCCCGAAGACTCGAACTTCACTGACGCCTCGCAGCCGGCTGATTTCATCAAGCAGCCTCAGGCGAGCATAATTGCTCAGATACAACTGGTCGTATCGTCCGTCCGGGGAGTTCACACTGATCGTCAGCAGAATATCGGGCGATCTCTTGCGAGTCGTCACTCCCGTTCGGCGTACCAGTTCCGGCAACAGCGGTAATGCCAGACTGACTCGATTCTGCACCAGCACCTGAGCCAGATTCAGATCGACACCTGGTTTGAAGGAAACGGTCAGAGCATAGGAACCGTCGTTTGTGCTGGACGAGTTCATATACAGCATGTCTTCGACGCCATTGACCTGCTGCTCAATCGGCGCCGCAATCGTTTCCGCCACCGTCTGAGCGCTGGCTCCGGGATAATTGCAGGCGACTTCAACCGTCGGAGGAGCAATCAGCGGATACGGAGCAAGAGGCAATTGATACAGCGCGATGCCGCCGACCATTGTGATCACGATGGAGATCACAGAGGCAAAAATCGGGCGATCAATAAAGAAGCGAGAGAACACAGGAAAGGCTCGCAGCAACGGCGGGATGTCTCAGCAGGCGAGGCATCGTACCCTTTCAGGAACCTCGCGGGAATTGACCGGCCTTTTGGACTGAAGCCTTTTGGACTGCGGCAGCCTGCTGCCGCTTTTGCGCAGGCAGCCTTGCTGCCAAGCCACCGAGGACAGCCGCACAGAGTTCAGAATGGTGATCCACAGCAGGCTGTGGATCGGAAAGCTGCAGCAGGCTGCAGCAGTCCAAAGAACAAGCAGCGGTCTCCCTAAATGCGAACCGGGGTTGGCATGTCGAAACATACCAACCCCGGAACATCGGGTCGTCCGAAGGTGAGGAGTAACTTCGGAACGAACTTCTCGTTGTACTGTGCGGACTCCTCGTGTTTCCGTCAGCTCGCAGCGTGTTTACGAGCTGACGTGAATGGCCGGATTGGCCAGTAATGATTCCCTGTCAGGAAACTAGTGTTTGAGAATCCGAGTTGCTTAGCGTGTTGTATAAATCGCCGGATCATCAATGATGATCGGAGTTGACCACGTCTTGCCGTCGTTCTGGTTGCACGAGTTAAAGAAGTGAGTCGCGAAGTACTCAGCTTGATAACCGTACGGGAAGCTGGAGTAAAGATGGTCTGCGGCGGTCAGGTTGTCAGTGCCCTGTTTTCCGTAGTAGTGAACTCGGCCGTCGCCAGTCACTGACATGCCCAGCGTCCACCAGCCTGGAGTCATCTTCAGGCTTTTGACTTCATGACCGAGGTTGTTGCCACGGATCAGAAGAATGGCTTCATCTTCCTTGAACTTGCCATCGTGGCTGCTGTGGAACTCGATGAAGTAGCCCGGCCAGTAATCTTCCTGTTTACGCTTCGTTGATGTGAACAGAAACTTCTTTTCGGTCTCTGTGATCGTTGTCTTCAGGTCGATGCGATAGCCGAAGTGTGAACCGGAGCGATTCTCCCACTGTTCGAAAGGTGGAAGATAAATTCGAGTCACGCAGCTTGGATTTCGGCCCGTCGCGATTGCTCCCACTTTGGAAGAGCAGGCCATGATCAGGTCGTCCTGCTCCATTTTATAGGAGTTGTTGCCCGGGACGCCTGAGTTCAGGGTCTGGACCTTCAACGCGCCTTTGCTGCCGGGAAGTCCACCTTCCGGCGTGGGAACTCGAACGATATGGTCGGGCATGCCGCGTTTAGGGCTTTCGAACCAGCGCTTGTTGTTCGAAAAGCCGGTGGGGGAACGAACCTGTTCGTCCTGTTCCCGACTGGCTTTCGCGCCGTTCGGAACCCATTTCCAATTCTCGTCTTCGAAGTCATCTCCCACCTGGTTCAGCTTCATCCCGGTTCCGGGAACAAGCTGGGCGTGGGCGTCCACGAAGAAGACAGGAATTGCAATTACAAAACATGCGGCTTGAACAAGCCTCAGGATTGGCGACTTCATGTCGACCGTGCCCCCAAAGAGTGAATCCGTTCTGGCAGGGCAGGATTTTCACAGACCGCTCATGCAGACCGACCGGCATCCTTGCAGACCGGTGAGCATTCGCGGTACTTTGTGAAAACGGTGCTGAGAGTTTATTTCCTGATCCAACC
>CANHVD010000068.1 GCA_947463775.1 Planctomycetaceae bacterium
AGTCGCGAAGCCGAGGCAAAACATCGCGCTGATCGCGAGACAAGCAATATGCATCGGCCAAAGATATTGATCGCCCGTCCACAGCCAGAACGAAAAGATCGGCCGATTGACATACAGAGCCTTCACAGCCTGCAAGGGCTGAAGTCCGTTGTCTCCAAAGAACGCTTCCAGGTCCAGTGTCCAGACCGCGAGGTTATAGAACAGCATCCATCCGCCCAGCAGACGGATAATGCCTAACATCAACGGATCGGCTGGCTCAAACCAGAACTTATCCCAGGCTTGCAGACATCCATTGATGTATTGACGCAACCAAACCACGCCACTGGACCGCAGCAGCCCACGAGCCTGCAACATGATTATGTCCTCAGAAGCTCTGCGCAACAGATGATTGTTGAGAAGCCTCCGTGGAAAAATCAAACGCTCCTATCGTCTCAACTTCAAACGTCTCCGGATCATCCAGCTTGCCACCGGCCTGAATTCGCAGGATCGAAGACGGCTCATGACTGATTCGATTCAGTGTAATCGATGATGAATCATGCAATGCAGAGAAATGGCGCGCGTACGCCTTCTGAATCTCGGCCTGGGTCTCATCATCAAACGCCCAGAGATTCTCAGCCAACATAAAGTAGCGGTGGTACAGCAACCGCGGGTGAATCGAAAGATTGGGAAATCGCCCCACAACCGGCGCGTCACCGGCCCGGGGAACAGAATAAGAAATCAACGTGCTCGCACCAGGGTCGGGAGCAAAATAGTGATATCCGTGATTCAGGAACAGCAGTTCATTATACGGCAAAGCGAGACGGTAACCGTCCATCAGCAAGGGCGACGCAGGCGGCATCGCGGCCGGAGAAATGAACACAGCGAATACATGGAAGCCAAGCATCAGGCTTACGACAAGATATCCGCATTTCTTCAAAAGTTTCAACATGTCCGGACACCAGACATCTCTCATCAATCCTTCAAAACAACTGCGTCATATTCGTTACGAAATGACTGGATTCCGAAGAGAAGAGAGTCTCCAAAAAAAACTGCATTCCGCACTTAATCGCACGGAATGCAATCGATATCAAAAGTACTCAGAGCAACGGTTCGCCAGTCTGAGCCTGTCGGGAACCTCCGTCAATGATTATTGTCGGAGGTCTATCCGTTCTCAGTGACCGGCTGAACCACAAGAGCTGTGAGAAACCGTGCCATTTGAGCCACAGTCAGCCTGAGCACCGTGTGAGCCGTATGATCCGTAAGAACCATGTGACGCAGCGGCTTTGCGAGCTGCGCGGCGAGCCTTACGAGATCCGTAAGAACCGCATGATGCGTCGGTGCCTGTTGAACCCGCTGATGCATGTGAGTCACCAGTAGAACCGCATGATGTGTAAGACACATGGGTTCCCTGGGAACCGCATGACGCCTGAGTTCCACAAGATGGGCTCACTGGTTCGCACTGAACTGAACCGTATGAACCGCAAGATCCGTGTGAACGCTTACCAGCTTCTGCAGAGCCAGTCAGAACGACAGCACCCATTGCCAGAAGAGCAAAACTACCGAATACCTTCTTCATTACCAACCTCCCGTTTGTTGAACTGCAGCGAGAATGTGCTGCTGCCTTCGACGCTCACTACAGAACGTCGCGCTACCCGAAGCGAAAGACTAGGGGAGATACATTCAACTGTCAAGCAGAGAGGAATGGGAAGATTGTGCAGGCTTTTCCCATTTCCAATTGTGGGATGTGCACACAACCTACGCACACTTGAGAAGGGCGGAAGAAGTCTTCAGTTGTTCTCTCGCAAACCCTCCAGATGCCCAAGATTCTTCACAGGGGCAAAGATATTCAGAACCTCGGAGAGTAACTCCTGATCCAGAGGCTCCGACAGCCATTGAGCCCAATTACGAATGTTCACGGGATTGGCACTGCCCGCAACCGTCGTCGCAATGTCTGGATGTGCACAGGAAAACTGCACGGCCAGTTTCGCAATATCCACCCCACGCTTCGCACAATGTGCAGCCGCCGCTCGCGCCGCAGCTTTCACATTTTCCGGCTCCTTCAGCCAGGCCGGCAGCGGAGCATTCGTCAGAAGACGAGCTGAAAACGGACCGGCGTTCATGACGCCCACGCCTTTCGCTTTCAGATACGGGACTGTCTCATCGACAAATCGAGTGTTCTGGAGCGTGTACTGGTTGTACGACAACACACAGTCCACATCGATCTGGTCACAGATGAATCGAAAGATCTTCTGAGGGTATCCGCTGAAGCCGATGAACCGAACTTTCCCTGACTGCTGAATCTTACGCAGAGCAGGGATCGTCTCATCGACAATCTGCTGCATCGGGACAAATTCAATGTCATGGCACAGAATGATATCGAGGTGATCTGTACCTAGACGGTGGAGACTGACATCAACACTCTCCGCGACTCGCTTCGCGCTGAAATCAAAATGCCCCAGATCATACCGACCCAACTTTGTGCACAGCGTGTAACTGTCTCTCGGCACACCTCGCAGAGCAATGCCCAGCAGAACCTCACTCATGCCACGTCCATAGAAGGGCGACGTGTCAATGAAGTTCAGCCCACAGTCCAGCGCGACACGGACACTGTTGAGCGCTTCATCCAATTGGACACTGCGAAACTCCTGCCCCAGTGAGGAAGCTCCAAAACTCAACACAGGCAACTCAAGCCCGGTCTTTCCAAGTACACGCTTTTCCACAGCATTGTCACCATCAAGAGAAGTGTGAGCACCAAAAACGAACTAACCAATAAACAGCGGCTTCATGTGACGATCAAAGATATTCTCCGTCACCTGCTTGCCCACGATCTCTTCGTTCTTCTTCAGAAGATCCGTGTATCGCGCACCAGCCTTGGCCGCAACTTTAAACGACACATGCAACAACTGGCGCACATGAGCATTGAACTGAGGATGCCCCGGGATATGTCGCAGGGCACTTGCTAATTGCGGCCCTGACCAGCCATTCACCGTTTCAGCACTCGGCAACTTTGCACGATCGATATCAATCACACTGGCATACGGCGCACAGAGTTCATCCACGTGCTCCAACGCATAAGCATAGATTTCCTTCGCCAGTGCGAGTCCATCACCGCCGGCTTCGGCCAGTCCAATCAATTCTTCAAGCCACGTTGTTCCGGCTGTTTTCAGATGCAGGCCAGCCCCGGTCCGCTGCAATGCGCGCCGAATAATCGGATACAGACTGAACTTGTCGCTTCCGCTGTGAACACTGAGCTTCAAATTTTGCGGCAGGCCATAAGTTTTCACGGCATGGGCAATCACAGCCAGATCATCGTTGAACTCTTTTTCGAACTGAGCCAGATCTCCGACATAATCTACACCTTTATTGAACCGCCCGGTAAACTTCGGCGCGATTGTCTGCAGGCGAACTTTTTCGTCAGCAAGAGCCGTCAGAATGATCAACAACTCCGGCGGCGTCTGCGGTGCGTCTGTTTCGTCCATGGAAACTTCCGCGATGATGTTCGCTTCACCTTTTGCTTCCGCTATGTAGCGATAAATTCGTCCGGCGTCCTGAACTGCCAACAAATACTTGGAGGCAACTCGTTCCACATCGGCGGACGTGACGACCAGCGGCGACGATACTCCGCTGATATTCAGAGTCCCAATCAACTCTGGATGTCTCGCAACAAACGAGGCGACATCTGCCGCTGCCGCCGGTTTGCCAATTGAATCCGCAACATCAATCGTGAAGAAATCGGAACAGCTCATGAACCGATCCACAGTCTTCAACTGGATATGATCCGCATCCACATGCCAGCCACCGGTCCAGCCCAGCTCTTTCACAGCCGCTTGTCCGGCGTCATAGACACTCTGCGGTTCAGATCCGATAAAGGTGTGCTCGCGATTCGATTTGTTCCAGACGGGAGCAACCTCAATCCCGTGTTTAGCGAGCATCTGAAACGCTCGCAATTGAGACTTCGCCTGATGAGCAAACCGATCGCCAACACCAAATGAGAACCGTTCCAAAACCAACATGAGCCAAAGACCTCCACACACAAGAGTGAATGAGTCGTGTCGTTCGTAGTGCCGGCTTCAGCCAGCTTTCTCCTACGATTCTGAACCCAACGCCGCCTATCAATTGTAGGGTGGGACCAGCGCAGCGCCGGCCCACCATATTGAATGTTGCAAAAATGGTGGGCCGACGCTCTTCGAGCTTGTCCCACCCTACGACAATAACCTGCCACCGCCTTTTGGCGCCGCGGGCTCAAGTCACGTCGGCTGTTGACCATTCGCCATTGATTCGCCGCCACACGCCGCCAGGATTCTTGTTCTGCAGCACTGGTGGGAGTCGATGAGGTCGAACCGCGTCGTAAGACTGCAGCATGCCAAACCGAGTCACCGATGCTGGAACGCCAACAGCCGTAAAGCCCGGGTGACCGGTCGCGGGGAATGGTCCGCCGTGGTTCATCGCTGCACTAACCGCAACACCTGTCGGCATCTTGTCGTTCAACAGTCGGCCGACTTTTGTTCGCAGGACTTTCTCGATCAGAACGTAATCAGCATCATCACTGCCAGCCGAGTCGCTGTAGATGCCACCGGTCAGATTGCCTTCCAGCAATTCACCGATCTCCACCATCTGTTCGACAGAATCAGCGACGACAAACAACGATCCGTTCCCAAACGCCTCGGTCTGGAACACATGCGGATTCGCGAGGAACTGGCGGCCCGAAACTCGCATCAGAGTATTCTGAAAGCAAACTCCCTTTCCGCCGCCTGGCTGACCACCAGTAACCAGCGAAGCACCAGCATCCAGAATCGTCCGCACGCCTTTGCCAAAACTTTCACGCACGCCGGCGGACAGCATGGTACCGACCGCAGCCTTGGAGAATCGTTCAGCCACAGCAGCAATAATGCCTTCGCCCAGTTCGCCCGACGGAACAATTACCAGTCCCGGATTCGTACAGAACTGGCCGGTGGCCATCAGGCAGCTTCCCGTGAACTCATCAGCGAGTGCTGCCGTTCGTTCCTTCAAGGCCCCCTTCAACATAAACACAGGATTGATGCTGGAGAGCTCGAGGTAAATTGGCTTCCCGGCGGCATCGGCCGCGGCTTTCAATTTCAACCCGGTCTGTCGAGCACCCGTATAGCCAACGGCACCGATTCTCTCATCGGAAACCAGCTTGATGCCATCTTCATGACTGGTTCGATAAATCAACTGAACAAGCCCCTTAGGCATCCCGGTCGCCTGAATTGCTTCCAGAGCCGCTTCGGCAAAAATTCGAGTCGTCTCCGGATGACACGGATGCCCCTTGGCGATTACAGGATTTCCCGCCGCGATTGCTGCCGCAAAATCTCCACCGGCAATTCCGTTATATGCATACGGGAAATTGTTCGGCCCAAAAACTACGACCGGTCCGATCGCTCCAAACATGGATCGAATATTGGCGGCCGTATCAATCGTCGGGACTCGCCACGATTCAGTGCGAGCTGAGTTCGCTGCCTGTCGGAGCTGATTGGTTGTTCGAGGAAGCTCACCATCCTTCAATCGTGGTGACTTCGCCAAACCAGTTTCTGCATGAGCCGTCTCAACCAGCAACTCCGCCCGCGCTTCGATCGCGTTTGCATAGGCTTCGAGAAACTCAGCAAATCGAGCCCCCGGCCAGCCACGCATTTCGCGAGATGTCTCAGCCGCAACGCTGATCAGGGCATCAATCTCATCCCACGGGCTGACAGGAAAAACACCCGGCAGAGTTTCCTCAGTCGTCGGATTCACAGCCTGAAACGTTGTCGTCCCCTGGCTCTTGATCCATTGTCCGTCGCAAAGAATTGAGTGAACTGTACTGGTCACGATTCTGAACCTTTCTTTCACAGGCCTCGCCCGTGTTGTGTGTCGTTATGTTTAGCTGCAAAGCATTAAGAATTTGTTGATTAAACAGGGAACCAAAGTGTCCGCACGAATCGTTGTAGGGTAGGACCAGTGCAGCGCCGGCCCACCGATGTGAACGGTGCAAATCGGTGGGCCGGCGTTCGCGACGCTCACTTGTCCCACCCTACGATTCTGAACCAAATAGACTGCGTCGCTGGAACAGGATAGCACAGTCATCGATCATCTTGCACCGTGCGCAACCTACAGTATCAGCGGTCAGAAGCGGAGTCGCAACCGAGTCGGGCCCAATCTTCACTCAACGATCTTGCCGGGACAGTCTCTAAGTTGCTGCTCCACGATAGCCTCGGACCTGAGCCCGAAGCTCGCGATCACAAACGAGCCCTGAGCTCCAGTGGATCGACGCAAACCCCGCATTAACAATCGGTTAACGTCACGTCTCCGTCAGCCGGTAAAGATGCTCCCCGGCTTTTCGAACCAGCAGGATTCCCTCGTCTTCTCGATTCGCGAATGACTCCACATCGATCGACGCGGGATCTCGATAGCCAAGATTGATCCGTTCACAAACCTCGCGAGGAATCTGTGATGCAACCGTGACCTGGACACGAGGTCGCTCGATTCCGTTTTCGAATGTCCCGGTTCCGCGGACGTGAGTTGAATGGGCCAGAACTCCCCATGGCATGTCGCGGAATTTCTCCCACTGCTTCGTGAAGTAATCCCGAACGTGGTAGCCAATGCGTTCAATATTGGCTCCATGAGTGATCGAGATCTCTTTCATGTGCGGAGCGTAAATGATCAACTCACCGCCATCTGCGACCACCGGCTCCAGCTTGTACATGCACTTCCCGGCGACCCACAGTTCGTCGTACATCTCCGGCGCACAGGACAGCACCTGACGATACGACTTGGAATGTCGTTTGATATGCACTTGGCCAGACAGATTTGAGGCACCTCGCCAGGCTTCCTCCGGTGTCCCATAAAACATGCCATACGGAGTCGCATCGGTGGACACGACAAACGCAAGACATCGACGTTCGGCCTTGATAAGCTTGGCGGCTCGATCCACAACGCGACGTACCGGAGTATCCTGGACTCCAATAATGCCCACGTTCGTGATTAGAGCTCCGAGCCAGTGGAAAAAGTTGAGCAGTTCCGGTCCGGAGATGCCCGGGAAGAAATACTTGTTGCCGCCGCTAAAGCCGACGACTTCATGAGGAAACACTGGGCCGACGACCAGGGCCACGTCGTAGTCCAGGATCCGGCGATTGATCTGCACCGGCACTTCCATCGACAAGACGCCGTCGGAGATTTCACGAGTCTCAGCCTCGGTCAACACACCGATCGTAGCCAGCTCGGCAGGATTATCCCACGCATGATTGAACAACCCCACATCGCTGCAAGGATCGCTGTCAGCAATCCCCAGCATCGACCGAACCTTCTGCTGCGGCATCGGCGGATGCGTTCCCAACGCCACCAAAACGTCGAGCGATTTCGTGACGGGCCTCAGCATTGATCGTAACGCTGGGAACAGCACCGGCAGGGGGGCCGTACGAGTATTATCAGGAACAATCAACAATACTCGCTTGTCGCGAAAATCACTAACAGGAACATTCTGATGCAGCCAGGCTCGCATCTGATCGGCGTTCAATGTGGTAAGTTGAGTACTCATAAATGGCTTTCAGAAGTCTCTGATGAACTGTGCTCGGTTAAAGATCGCAGCGAATCCGCGGGGTTCTAGCGATGTATCGCTGTGAGTGCAAAGACGAGAGCTGCGGAATAAAGTCCCGACGTCCATTTATCAGCAATCAAACTCCGGCCGCATGCAGACGCAACGGATGGGCAAAGGGTTCTCCTCGCATTTCCTTCAGTTTCTGCTTCTGATCATCAGTCAGAATTGCATCTAATGCTTTTTCAAATCGCTCCTTCGACTCTTTCAACTTTGACGTCGCCTCCTCGCGATTCCGGATCGATGAAATGGATTTCACATCCTGCATCTCTGATCGCACCTTTTCATAGGCCGTCATCTGCTCGTCAGTAACCTCAAGTTCATTGCGGACATCAACATGCTTAAGCGCCTGAACTCCCAGACGCTGATAGTTGAGTTGCACAAGACGCTTTTTCTGATCGTCAGTCAACTTGTCCATCAATGGTTGCTCTCGTTCTTTGATCCGCTTATTCAATTCAGCAAACGCGTTGCCATCTCGACTTCGCGACGCAATCTTCAATTCCGGCTGCACGTTCTGATTCAGCATGCGTGCTTCACCAACCAGCTCCTTCGATTGATCCTCAGTGAGTTTTAATTCTTCCTGAACCTCCTTGATTGTCAACAAGGCCGTCACAGGCTGATACTCCTGTCCTGCCCCAAAAGTTTCTCGAGGCAGCAGCGGCCCCTTGATGACCTGAGCAGAACTCTCCGCAGAGACAAAGACCAACGCCACAAGGAGTGCGCAAATCCGTGCGAAGGAACGGTTGAATTGATGCAGCACAGGTCTCATGAAGAATCTCTCTGAGTCGTCAAGGGTGGCAATGCGGTACGGCCAAATGGAGAGCACTCCGCGCATTCTAAACTCGCGATGTCACCGTGTTCAACTTTTGGCGACATTGTGGGCGGTCCCAGGTTATGGCCGGCCAGTGACCGAGCCACAACGCTTCACCGTCAGGTCTCCACTCGCTCCCGGTCGCTAAAAATCGCGGCGAGCAATATAGATACAACCCAGGCCAAGCATCACGGCGATGAATGCCAGATTGCTCCACAACGAAACGCTCAAATCAAACGTGATGCGGTTTTGGCTGAGGTCATCAGAGCCGCCGGCCGAACGTCCTTCCGGGTCTCCGGAAACCTCGACGGACTTTCTTCCCGTTACCAGATACTTCACGATGTTGTCGACTTCGGAGGGTTTTGGCAGCAGCAGATACAGCGGCCGAACGACATAGTCATAAGCCTGATGCGGCCATTCTGTGAGCCCCTGAAATGCCTTTTCCGAATCTGATTCAGGAGACGCATAGACGAAGATCGAACGTCGTCCGTTCGCCAACAACAGTTTTCCCTGCTCATCAAATCGGATCGCAGAAACAGAACCGTTTTCCCGAGGTGTCCAGTCGAGAAACTTGCGAGTCTTCCCGTCAAGACTCAGCAGGTTTCCACCGTGAGTCATCACAGCGCCCCAGTTGCCATCCGAAGAGAACTCCGCAGACTTCGGCACGTCACCCGCTGACAGCGATGTTTGCTCCAGCGTCTTGAGAGTCGTCGCATCCAGAAGTTGTACGACACCATCAGCCATGGCACACAGCACAAACGCTCCGCCAGCGGCAATCGTCGCAGCCTGTTTCTTTTCGAAGACACGCGTTGCCCCCGCGATATAAACTCCATCCTCGCGTCGATTCAATGTGGTTAACGTTCCGTTGTCCCAATACACCAATTGATCATTGGAGATGTTAAACGCCACGGCCGCGTCGGCTCGTTGTGGCTTCATCGGAGTTTCGGTCAGCGCCTGAAATGCCTGCGATGGACGAGCCATCGGCCACGGAATCGAAAGTTGCTTTAAAAAGGCCTGAGTCTTCCGGACCTGATCTGAAACACCCTTGAATTGATAAACCGACCGAATCCCAGGCAGAATCACATCCCCATTCTTATTCATGAAGACAGCAAATACTGGCTCGGGAGTGACCGACTCGACCTCACGCAAATAGCCGTTCTCTTTGTCCGCACTGATCAAAGTCGCGGCAGACGCACCACCAAATCGTGACATCTCCGATTGCAATGCGAGAATTCGATCACCCGTTGCGCTGGCTACAATTCGCGGACGCACGCCGGTGAAACGAAGACTTTGTAGCAGCTGCATCAAATTGTTGCCTCGCCCATCATCACAGATCCGAACCCAGTCCGATGTTTCCGGATTCCACCGACGAAACTTCTTCGCGCCGTCCACAACAAAGACCTCTGAACCTGCCGCTGTTACTTCTACCAACTGCTGAGTCTGAAGGTATCCGTTGGTCATGAAGGCATAGATTCCGCCAGTGGTTGTTACAACAACCCAGAAGACAACAACGATAATCAATGAGACGGTTGGGTTTCTCCAGACGGCCCCAGCCAACGCCGATACCGAAAAGTAAACCGCGAATAAGAAGACATATAGTGGAATGCACAGCAACAGCTCGGGACGCCAAAGTCCAAAACGCGTCCACAGCAACAGCCAGATGCCTGTCACCAGAACTCCGGCACACAACGTGGTAAACGCACAGCCGCCGATAAACTTGGTGATGAACAGAACTGTGCGACGAACCGGTTTGCTGAGCAGTAGCGAAATCTCGCCGGGCTCGAAGGTTCTCGGAATGATCGATGCGGTCACCAGCAGCGAACTGAAGATCCCGAAGAACCCCAGAAAGATCGACAGGATCACGATGATCGTCTGATCAATCAGCTGCGAAGACTGGCTTGGCGCTCCCTGCAACGGTCCGAATAACACCATTGTGCCATACGACAGCGATAACGACATCTCGTCTTCAACGACTAGACTCTGAGTGAACGCGGCAGCGAGGCGTTTCAGATTTCTTGAGGCTCGGATGTCGGCAATCATGTCGGCTGGATCGGCGGCTCGCAGCGACTCATCCAATTCGACCGAGGCCCAACTTTCAGGATGATAAAACTCCGGCATCGGCAAGAGCTTATTCACAAGATCAAGAACTCTCGCCTGAACTCTGACGGGGCGAGGTCCACCAGGACCGCCAGTCGGCGGCTGCACTGCGACCGGATTCAGATAGTTTTCAATCTGTTTTCTTTGATCATCCTTCAGCAAACCCCAAAGATGGGCGGCCGGAGTTCCTGGCGACTTGGGTCCATCGGCCAGGGTCTGCAGAAACAACTGAGTATCGACCAACTCAAAGGGTCGCAATTGAGTACTGGGGGCACTGGTAAACGACAACGGCGCCAATGCCAGCAACACAACCACAATTGCAGCCAGAGCAATCAACAGAACTCGTGAGGCTGCAGCTTCGCGAAACGAGTCTTTTAGAATGGCCAGAACAGCTTTCATCAGACTGCTCCTCCGACGATCCCAATGAAGACTTCTTCCAGAGTTTGCTCTTTATGAGCCATCCGCCAAATACTGATGCCCGCTAATCGCAAAGCATCGATAACAGTATCAAGATCAGCCTGCTTCGGGATTCGAACCTCCAGTTCATAAGCACCCGGGGTGACGACTCGTAGCTTTGAACCGGGATGTTGATCAGCAATGCGCCGAACAATCGCTTCATCGCCCGTCAACTGCATCTGCACAGGGGCATCCGCAAGGGCTGCGGTCAGTTCTCGAACACTACCAGTCTTCAATAACTTTCCGTGATTCAGAATCGCAACGCTGGAACAGATGAGTTCAATTTCCTGTAGAAGATGACTGTTCAGAAAAATGCTGTGGCCCTGATCGGCCAGTTGCTTGAGCACATCACGAATCTCGCGACGCCCGACCGGGTCGACTCCGTCTGTCGGTTCATCCAGCACGATCAAGTCGGGCCGATGAAGCATGGCCTGAGCCAATCCCAGCCGCTGCAACATCCCTTTCGAATATCCGGACACGCGTTCTTTTTCTCGCCCTCGCAGTCCGACGACTTCCAGCAACTTCATTCGCTCGCCGCGAATTGCACTCATCGACATGCCGCTCAGACTGCCGTAATACTCCAGCGCGGTGAGCGCCGTCAGATGCCGAGGAATACGATGATTCTCCGGCAGGTATCCAATTCTGCGCCTTGCTTCCATCGAACCGGCGGCATGCCCCAGGACTGTGGCGTTGCCAGCGGACTTACGAATGATCCCCAGCAGAATCTTGATCAACGTCGTCTTGCCGGCTCCATTCGGTCCCAGCAATCCGTAGATCTCACCTCGAGGCACCTGCAGCGAAACATCGTTCAACGCAGTGAACGAATTCCTGCCCCAGAATCCGCGACGATAGGACTTGCTGACGTTCGCCGTCTCAATGACCAGTTCAGCCGATACACTCATACGTTGTGATTCTTTGCTCGCACTTTTTCCACGATCGCGCTGGCTTCGCGAGCAGCCTTCGTGATCTCATCCCAGCGTTCCGCATCGATCGTGTCTTTTTTCGCCAGCCACGATCCTCCAACAGCCAACACGTCCGGATCTCGCAGATAACTTTCCAAGTTTGCCGTCGTGACTCCGCCCAAAGGAATATACTTTAGCCCCAGATGAGCATACGGAGCCTTGATGGCACTCAACATATTCAGGCCACCACTTTGTTCCGCAGGGAAGAACTTGAGTTCTCGACAACCCGCGTGAACGGCGACATCGATATCGGTCGGAGTCACAACGCCTGGAGCAAACGGAAGTCCCAGTTCGATGGCTCGACGAATGACCACAGGATTGGTCCCCGGGGAAACCGCAAACGCAGCTCCCGCATTCAGGACCTGATCGACTTGCTCGGGAATGATGATCGTGCCCGCTCCGGCCATCATCTCAGGCACTTCGCTTGTAATCGCTTTCAAGCATTCCAATGCGGCCGAAGTTCTCAGTGTCAACTCCATGATGCTGACGCCACCCGCCAGCAGCGCGCGAGCCACCTTGACGGCTCGACGAGGATCATCCACAACCAGAACCGCGATGACGCCGGTCTGATGCATACGTTCAAGGGCTTGTGCTGAGAATTGCGATTGCATGGCTCTACTTCGCCCATCAAGCGAGATTATTAGAGGGAAGAGCAGGGAAGTACGAGTCCGCCGAACAACGCTCGGACTCAACGAGATCTGCCAAGATTAGCAGAACGGGGCCGCAAGGCGAACGGCCAAGCAAGACATGCGTTCAGCTACGGCGAAGTTGCTACGTGACAATTTCCTGAATCACGCGGCCGGCGACATCTGTCAGCCGGAAATCCCGGCCCGCATAGCGATACGTTAATTTCTCGTGATCGATCCCCAACTGATGCAGAATCGTAGCATGCAGGTCATGCACGTGAACTCGATTATGCACCGCACGGAATCCAAAGTCGTCGGTCTCTCCGTAAGTCATCCCACCTCGAATTCCACCTCCGGCCATCCAGGTGGTGAATCCGTAGTGATTATGGTCGCGACCGTTTCCGTTCTCCGACGTCGGTGTTCGACCAAACTCACCGCCCCACAACACCAACGTGTCCTCCAGCAATCCACGCTGCTTCAGATCGCGGAGCAACGCCGAAATCGGACGATCGATGTCTCTGCAAAGATTGATCGTGCTGTTGTTGTGATCGCTATGAGTATCCCAGGGTTGACCATTGCCGTAATACACTTGAACGAACCGGACTCCTCGTTCGCTCAACCTTCGAGCCAACAAGCAACCATTGGCAAAATGCCCGGTGCCATAATCATCGCGAGTCGCCTGAGTCTCTTTCTGCAGATCGAAAGCATCGGTGGCCGTGAACTGCATGCGGTAGGCTGTTTCCATCGCCTGCAAGCGACCTTCCAATTGGCCATCGGGACCTGAACGTTCCAGATGCAGCCGATTAAGCTGACTCATCAAAGCCACCTGAGCGGCTTGAGAATCTCTGCTGGCCTGAGCATTCCGCAGGAAGGGAATCAGCTTGTCCGGGGCGGGATCAGAATGATTGATATACGTCCCCTGATGAGACCCCGGCAAAAACGCGCTGGTCCACAGAATGGAGAATCGAACTGGCTTTCCGGGACACAACACAATGTAGGCAGGCAGATCGGAGTTCTCAGTCCCAAGCCCATACGACATCCACGAACCCATGCTGGGTCTGGTCGGCAGAATTGTCCCGTTATTCATCAACAATAACGCAGGGCCGTGATTCGGATTATTAGTGTACGTCGAACGAATGATGCACATGTCGTCGATGCATTTCGACGTCAACGGCAACAACTCACTGACCGGCAGTCCTGATTCGCCACACTGACGAAATCGAAACGGCGAAGGCAGGAGTCCAGCGGTTTTCCGCTCCGTCCTGAAATCGGCTTCCGGTGGCCGCTGTCCCGCGAACTTATGCAGATCCGGTTTGGGATCAAACAGGTCCCCTTGAAACGGACCGCCATTCATAAAGAGATGGATAACTCTCTTCGCCTTGCCCGGAAATTGCGACGGCTGCAGATCACCAAAGGCCGACTGCCCCAAAGCCGACATCATCCCAATCGCACCGACACCGCCGCCCATCATCCCGATCATCGATCGGCGTGACGGAGAAGCAGAGGCATTCGAAATGTGTTCAGAAGAGGCGTTCATAAACAGCTTGATACCGCTTTCTGCGAAGACTTTCAAACTGAATGCTGGCAAACTCCAGGTTCATCTCAAAATCATGCCGAACGATCTGCAAGCGAAAAAACTTCGACCGCAATAAACTTAAGGGCTAAGATTTCTTCTTTCGCGGCCCCTTGTGATTGTCTTCAAAAGTTGACTTGCGCCGCAGCAGATGATGATAGTTTTGCGCAAACCGGTGGGCTTCGTCGCGAACGTATTGCAGCAGTCGCAGGCTGAACGAATGGCGACTTAAACGAATCGATTCCGACTGACCCGGGACAAAGATCTCCTCTTCCTTCTTGGCGAGCGAAATGGTTGTGGGCGGTTTGATCCCCAGAACCTCGAATGTCTCCATTACGGCATTCAACTGCCCCTTGCCGCCGTCGATCAGCAACAGGTCCGGAAACGCTTCATCTTCCTGCACCAGCCGGCGAAATCGTCGAGTAATCACTTCGCGCATCGACGCAAAGTCGTCAACGCCTTCGACCGACTGAATCTGAAACTTCTTGTATCCCGGCTTGAATGGTAATCCATCGATAAACTGAACAAGACTGGCGACCGTGTCTTTGCCCTGAATATGAGCGATATCGACGCCTTCGATTCGTCGAGGAATCTGGTCCAGCTTCAGAACCTTCTTTAGTCCAGCCAAACCTTTTTGAGGATCAATATAGAACACTTCCGGCTGAGCATGACTCTCCAGGTTTCCTCGCAGGCTGAGGTCTTTCAACGATTTGATCTCATCGCGGATCCGAGCGGCCTTCTCAAACTTCAGCTCCTTCGAAGCCTGCATCATGGAGGCTTCCATTTCCTTTACCAGGCTGACTTTGCCTCCATCCAGGAAGATCTTCAACCGGCGAATGTCTTCCCGATAATCCTCTTTGCTGATCCGCTGATTGCACGGAGCGGTGCACTGATTGATGCTGGCCAGCAGACACGGACGAAACCACCGCCAACGTTCATCGTGTTCATCAATGTCGAGAGTACATGTACGGAACCGAAAAATCTTCTGCAGGATCGCGATCGCTCCGCG
>CANHVD010000069.1 GCA_947463775.1 Planctomycetaceae bacterium
CAGATTTGCAGACCATAGCGCGTCTGAGAATTCAGGAGTTTCTGCAAGGGCTTGATTCAGAGTCGTGGACATGATAACAAAGACCCGATTGACAGTTTTTTGTGCCACTGCCACTCACTTGTGGTAGCTTCCATCGTCTTTCTACGCGAACATAGCTGTGTTGACTATCACGCGTTTCGTCAGTTCCTGTTGTCCAGTGTCACGATTTCAATGATAGAATCCATAGCGTTACTTGATCGGAATGGCTGCTTCGTCTGGGTTGACGAGCACGCGCCGTGGGGATTTTGCCGCGACCTGATCATGGGCACGCCCGCCTGGAAATGGGTCAGCAGCGATAATGTCGAAGCCGTCAAGACGGCCTATTCCCGATGTTTGATTCTGAACGAGCCACAGCAGTTTCAGGCAGAAGTCAGTATTGATGGTCGAAGTGTGGACATGCAGGTCTGGTTAAGGTCGACCGAGATCGATCAGGCAAAGATTATTGCGACCAGTACTCGATTGCCAACGCGAGTAAAAACGCTGACGGAATCGGAAAGGGAGATCCTGAAGCATCTGGGAGAAGGCATGTCTCCGAAGAGAATCGCAGAGGTTTTGGATCTGTCTCGTGCGACAGTGGACACTCACCGTCGCAACATTATGCAGAAGCTTCGCATAGACGACGCCCATACTCTGCAGGCGTTTGCTGTCAGAAAAATGAAGCTCTGGTAGTTTTTAGTAACCTGTCGAAACTAAAACAGTTCCTGTTGATCTTCCGGCGGGTCCGACTTGCTCTTTATTGTTTTGCTTTTCGACCTTTGTGAAACGCCAAGATGAGCGAGGGCTTTGGCCGTCACCATGCGTCCGCGAGGTGTTCGCTGGATAAAGCCTTCGCGAAGCAGGAAGGGTTCCACTTCGTCTTCCAGAGTATCGGCGGGAATATTCAGTGTGTGGCCCACGGCTTGAACACCGGCCGGACCACCGCTGAAAACGGAGATAATCGTTTCCAGATATCGCCGATCCTGTTCTTCAAGACCCGCATCATCAACACCCTTCATTTTCAATGCCGCTCGAGCCACTTCGAGAGTAATCTTTCCGTTGGCGCGAGCGTCGGCAAAGTCACGAGTCCAGCGGAGCCAGTTGTTGGCTTTTCGAGGAGTGCCTCGTGAACGAATCGCGATCTCATGCGCGGCTTCAGGGGCAATCTCTGTTCGCAGTTTATTGGAATTGCGAGTGATGATCGTGGACAGTTCGGAGGTTGTGTAGAAGTCGAGGTGCTCACGATTCACGAACCGATCGCGAAGAGGAGCCGTAAGCATCCCGCTTCGAGTTGTCGCTCCGATCAGCGTGAATGGCTGAAGCTTCATGTTGATCGTACGAGCATTTAGTCCGTCACCGAGCGTAATATCGATGCGGAAGTCTTCCATGGCGGGATAGAGGAATTCTTCTACCGTCGGCGGAAGTCGATGAATCTCATCGATAAACAAGACACTTCCATAGCTGGCATTTGTCAGGTACGGGAGCAAATCCTTGGGCGCACCAAGAGACGGCCCGGCCGTGATCTGTAATTCGGTGCCTAGTTCACGCGGAATCACAGTCGCCAGAGTGGTTTTTCCGAGTCCGGGCGGGCCGTCGAGAAGCAAATGGCCCAATGGCTCCTTGCGTTTCTTTGTAGCTTCCAGAAGAATCTTTAACCGTTCGACAACAGCCATCTGACCAACGACGTCTTCCAGCTTCGATGGTCGCAGTTCATCATCGAATCTCTGCTGATTGGGATCCTCAAAGTTACCGGCACCAGCGTTTTCGCCCCCAAAAGTCGGGCGTTTTGGTTCGTCCGGTTCTTCGTCATCATTGCGGATCGTGGTCTTCCGTGCCATGGAGAGTATTCTAACTGCTGAGTCGTCGGTACAGGAAAGCCACGAAGAAGACGTTGCCACCAGATGGACTAAAGATGAGTTATCCCGGCGGGATTCGAGAGCAGGAATGTGAAACAAACGTTAAGCGAACCACGACGGTGAGTTCGCTACTTATTTTCCACTTCCGCTTTTTCTTCAGCCGGTGCACCAAGCTTTTCTTTCAAGCGTTTTAGCACAGCGTCATCGGGCTTCTTAGCTTTCATCTCAACTTCGACAGCCCGATTCCAAAGAGCTTTGGCTTCTTCTGTTTGCTTTAATGCATGGTGGACATCGCCCTGATGTTCCAGCAGTGTGGCGTCCTGATACTCAGGATTTCCATTGGCTTTCTTCAGGGGTTCAACGGCTTCTTCGTTCTTACCTTGTTTGAACAGAACCCATCCGAGACTGTCGAGGTAGGCTGGATTATCCGGCTGCGCTTCCACAGCAATACGGATCATTTTCTCTGCCTGTTCGAGGTTCTTGCCCTGATCTGCATAAAGGTAACCCAGATCGTTGTTGACTCCGGGATCGGCCGGGTCTTCGTTATAGACCTCCTCGAGAACCTGTTGTCCCTTCTCCATGTCGCCACCCTGCACGTACGCGTTCGAGAGGCCCATTTTCGTCAGTCGGACGGTGTCTTTTTCAACGGAGTCAAGTTCCAGAACCTGCTGGTATTGTTCGACAGCGTTCTTCCACTGATCAAGCTGAGCGTAGATCCCAGCAAGACGCAAATGTGATTCCGTGAGCAATTCTGTGTTGCCCTGAAGTCCTGCGATTGCCTTCTGCAGCAGCCCGACAGCTTCTTCAAGTTTTCCATCGGCAGCTTCGACGAGTGCAAGTCGGCTCAGAAGCTGAGGTTCATCAGGGACAATTTTTAGTGCCTGCTTCAGGGCTTTGCGGGCTCCGTCAATATTCTCGATGGAAGCGTAGGCGGCTGAGATGCGGAAAAGAGTGTTGACTCGAGCACCTGGAGGAAGACCCGGTGTCTGCAGGAGTTGTTCAAAGAGTTTTGCTGATTTCTCGTACTCACCCAGCTTCAGTTGATTCATCCCGTATTTGTCGAGCGTCTGCATCGTCAGTTCCCGGTCAGGGCTCAACTCCAGCGATGATTTCAGCAGGTCACCTTCTTCTTTGGTCATTTCAAGTTGTTCTGCCACCAGCGAGCAGAAATATGGTACGGCCGGATGTATGTCTCCCGGCTTTTCGGTGACCATGTTTTGGCACGTTGTTAGGGTCTCTTTGGCAAAACCGTCCACCGTCGCGATGCTACCTACCAATGGTGCCATTTCCGCCACGGTAATACGAGATCGTGCGGCACGATTAATTGTTTCGATCAGGGCGACAGGATTCCTGTTGGCGATCTCGACGCGGACCAGTCCCAGGTACGCTTCTGCTTCCCCTGATGTATCGAGAATGGACTGATAGACTTCAGCGGCCTCTGTGGTCTTGCCCTGATCGAGCAGAATCTGGCCAAGGAACATTTTCACTGCTGCAACGTCGGCCGCGTCTTCTGTTAACTCCTGCAAACGCGTTGTCAGTGAATCAGATCGGCTTGATGCTTCGAACAAATCGCGAAGCAGAAGCAGCGATTCTCCTGACCGTCGTCCAGTTTCAAAATAACGGTTCAGGTTTTGTTCGCAGGCGTCCAGTTTATCCTGCTGGAAATAGGCTCTGGCCAGCAATAGGTTGTGGTCTCCGGGCGCGTCTTTCTCTGTGCGGGATAAAGCCTCGAATGCCTGAATCGCCTTTGGGATTCGCCCCGACTCCAGCAGAATGCGTCCCGTGACTTCGTAAGATGTCAGTCGATTCTTCAGTAGTGTTTTGTGTTCACGTTCGTTGAGTTTGAAGTCTTCAGGTCTTTCAAGCGCCTGCAGAATGACTTCATAACTGTTTGCCGCCTCGCCAATCTTGCGCATCTCCAGCAGCACCGCGGCACGAACCTGATGTATATGTACGAAATCGAGCGATTGCTTATCGAGCGTCTTCGAAGCCAACGCCTCCTCGAGAAGCTTTGAAGCATTGTCAAACTGACGAGCACTGCCACGGAGGACGGCCATCTCGAGTCGTGTTTGATAATCATCGGGATCAAGCTGCATCGCCTTTTCGGCAGTGGAGTTTCCTTCTTCAGCTTTGCCCATTCGGAACAAAACCATCGCGAGAGCTCGCACAGGAACGGCTGATTTTGGGTCCGCAGCGGAAGCTTTCTCAAAGGCTTCGGAAGCCGCTTCTAAATCTCCCCGCTTAAGAGATTTCTGGCCGGACATATACCACGCCAGAGCATCCTTGTTGGTCGGGTCGATGGAGTCGCTCTCATCTTTGACTTCAAGCGGTTTCTCATCGGGTTCCGCAAGTCCTTCAACGGCCGGCTTTTTTTCATCCGGGCTTATTGGCTCGTCCGCTCCGGCTTTGGGTTCATCGGAAGAGGCTTCGGCTTCATCAGCAGCCAGCAATCCTGCTGACATTCCGCAACAAATCACGGTCATCAGGGCAATGATCGCGTATGCGGACAATCTTGCCGAGGCAATACGAGAAATCACTGACGACGGAAACTGGAATGGCTTCATGATCAGACTCAGCGAAGTAAGGTTTGGCAACTACGACAATATTCACTGCAACGAGTGCATTATTGGTATGCAGGCAGAGTCTGTCGAGTTCGGTTCTTGCTGAGCCCCGGAAACGCTACTTCCGAGGTTTCTTGGGTGTTGGCTTGCCTGAAACAGCCGCGGGCTTCCGGTTGCTGGTCGATTTACCTGCCGCAGGTTTGGCTGGCGGTGCCTTTGCTGACGTTCCTGAGACGGTTTTTCCAGTTTGCTTTGCCACAGTTTTTGATGTGGCCGGTTTGGCTGGGGTCGGATTCGTGGCAGGCGTTTTTTTAGCCGGAACCTTGGCTGGAGGTGTAGAAAGCTTTACCGCAGGTTTCAATGGCTGAGTTTTTGCTGGTACGGATGGAATAGCAGCGGAGGGTTTTGCTGTACCTGCGGGAGTCACAGACTTTGACGGAGCTGCCTTCTCAACCACCGACGCTGTGGCAGGTTTCTTTGGCGGAGCAGTCTTCTCGATCTTTGGCGGCTCTGGAGGGGGAACCAGTTTCGCAGGCTTCTTCTTCGGAGGAGACTGCAATTCCACGAACCGATCCATTACATCGTCCATCGACAATTCTGTGTCGGACGGATCCAGGAACCGTGGCGCGTACTTTGGGTCGGTTGAAAGGCAGCGCAACAAATGGCAGAACTCGGAAATCTCGGACTTTTTGATTCCGCCCTTCAGGAACTCTGAAGCGTCATGCAAGTCGGCCTTTGCTGGCACCAATCCAAGCCAGCGTGCAGCTGTCAGCATGGAGGTGTCGAGGCAAATGATATGACTTCCAAGTATCTCATGCAGAATGAAATCCCGAATGAACGGGGTGATGTCATTCACTTTCTTCAGGGTCTTAACAGCCTGCTCTAGAGTCTGTCGTCGCAGCTTTTCATAGTCATATGAGTAAGTCGTCTCGAAGACAAACCGAAGAATGGAGCGTATTCGGAGTCCTTTCCAGTCTGCATCCTTAAGTGGAGCAAGTGACTGTTCAAGCTCCGATACTGAGCTCACTCGAACTTCGTTTAAATCAAAGTACGAAGTCAAAACCTTTTTCAGCCCAGCCTCGGCAGGTGCCCAGGGGTTATCTTCAAGGCATGCAGCAAACAACATGGTTTCAACGACAGACAGCTCAATCTTTGGCACGGACTTGCCGTAGAGCTTCTGCAAAGCTGTCACGAGCTTTCGACAGATCTGAGATTTGTCGGCTGCCTTGGTGGCTTTGGCCGTTCCCATTGTTATTCCCTGCTGATCCTGATTCAACTGATTGCCAATATATGCAACTAGGCATTTAGGGGGACAAAGAATCTTCGTTCCCGGTCAATTTGTTTTCAACGTTAATTAACTACTTTTGATCGGCGTCGGCGGAGTCCATCGCGTCTTCCGAATCATCGTCGTCATTCAGGTCGAAACCCGGATGAACCATCTCTGTTTCCTCATCCGAATCCGGGTCATCCGATTCGGCAGGGAGAAGTTCTCGCAGCAGGGCTGCTGTTTCAACAGATTTTTTGATTCCGTCATCAATGATAAAACGCAGTTCCGGAGTATACCGACTCTTGATGTACTCCGCGACTTTGGACTGCAGAAACCCTTTGGCGGAGGTAAGTCCATGCATCGTCAACGCTGCCGTTTTTTCATCTCCCATGACTGAGATTCGCACGCTTGCATGACGCAGATCCGGGCTTACATCGGCCCCCAGAACTGTGACATTCTTGATGCGTGGATCACGTAGTTCAAACAGAATTGCACTGCTGACCACCTCGCGAATCATTGAGGCGACTCGCGCTGTTCGACGTGTTGAAGACATAAACGGAAGCTTTCCAATAGAGGGAGCTGACAGGGACACAACAAGGGCGTCAGCGGTTCGTTGAGTCAAATGCTCAACCTTTTTCCCGCGCCAATTGAGACCAGAATAGTCTCCTCTGGCACCGACACTACAGCGTCCGTTTGATCTCGTCGATTCGGTATGCTTCGAGCAGGTCACCTTCCTTCACGTCATTAAACCCTTCAAGCCTGATCCCGCACTCCATGCCCTCGCGAACTTCCTTGGCATCATCTTTTTCGCGTTTGAGTGAACCGAGGCGATAATCATTCATGACCTTTTGGTCGCGAATCAAATGCACCCTGCTATCTCGCGAAATCGTCCCATTAAGAACTCGACACCCAGCAATGGTCCCAAAACGACTGATTGCGAATGTTCGCAGAACAATAGCTCGACCTGTAGAGACTTCCACTCGCTCTGGGCGAAGGAGTCCCTGTAGTGCCAATTTAATATGCTCTGTTACTTCGTAGATGATGTTATAGCGACGGATCTCAACACCCTGACGATCGGCTTGTGCCTGAGCACGGTCTTCTGCGATGACGTGGAATGCGACGATGATTGCACCAGCAGCACTGGCCAGAGAAACGTCACTTTCGTTCACACCACCGACACCGGAGTGAATAATCTGAACCTTGACTTCCGGATGCTCGAATTTTCCGATTTCGCTGCGGAGAGCTTCGATCGATCCCGGAGTATCGGCCTTCAGGATCAATGGAAGCTCCTGAACGCCCTGGCCGTCTCTCGGCGAACCAAGAATATCCTCCAGAGTTCGCGGAGAAACGCGGGATGACAATGATTCTGTACGACCTTCGTGAAGCCGGCTCTCGGCCGTTTCGCGAGCTTCTTCGATATCTTTCATCACGAAGAAATGGTCACCAGCACCAGGGACTTCCGAAAGCCCAGATACCTTGACAGGCATTGAAGGTCCGGCTTCAGTAATCGCCTCATCACGGTCATTGTACATGGCGCGAATTCGACCGTAGGTTGACCCGCAGAGTACGACATCTCCGACTCTGAGAGTTCCCTTTTCAACAATCAACCACGCGATCGCTCCACGACCTTCATCACGGAACGCTTCGAGGCAAACGCCCAATCCCTCTCGCTCCGGATTGGCCTGTATTTCGTGAAGTTCGGCGGTCAACAGCAGCGTCTCGAGCAGTTTGTCGATACCCTTGCCCGTCGCACCTGATGTTCTGACAACTTCGTACTCACCGCCCCACTCGGCCGGGAGAAGTTCGTGCTGAGCCAATTGCTGCAGGATACGCTGCTCATCAATCCCCGGAAGATCCACTTTGTTCAGGGCAATAACGATTGGCACACCAGCGTTCTTCGCGTGGCTGATACATTCTACCGTTTGTGGCATGACACCATCGTCCGCAGCAACGACGAGTACCACAATGTCCGTCACATTGGCACCGCGTGATCGCATTTCACCGAATGCCGCGTGGCCAGGAGTATCGACGAACGTCAAGAGGTGATCCTGATAGTTCACCTGATAGGCCGCGATGTGCTGAGTGATGCCACCCGCTTCTCCTGCAGCCACATTGGCCGACCGAATCCGGTCCACCATCGTTGTTTTACCGTGGTCCACGTGACCAAGAATTGTCACGATTGGTGGACGCTGACGCATCAGCTCAGGCGGATCTTCATGGTCGAGTGACGCCAGAAGTTCAGCTTCAATATCTCGGCTTCGCTTGAAGGACAGGTCAACGCCCAACTCCATGGCGACTTCCATCGACTCTTCTTCACCAAGTTCGTCGTTGATGGTGACCATCCGACCCTGTTTGAAGAGAATACCAAGAATTGACTTCGCCGGTCGACCAATGGCTTCAGAGAGAGCACGAACGGTAATTGGAAAAGAAATCTGGGCTGTGGTACGAAGTTCCACACCACCAGTTTTCTTCTTCCGCTTAAGCTTTTTGGCCTGACGCTCGGCTTCTCGCGTCTCTCGCAGTTCCTTCAATAGCGAGCCACGGTTTGCCTGACCACGAGGCTTTGCGGCTGGTGCTGGACCACCGCCTTCGTGTTCTTCTCGGGCCTTTCGTAAGGCTTTCAATTGCTCAGAAAGAGGACTGCTGCTGTCGACAATGCCTTTGAACGACATGTCAGGCTTTTGGGCCTTCTCTTCCTTCGGTTTGACCTTCTTAACCTGAGGAGGAGCAATAATTGGAGCGGACGCCACGAGCTGACGAGCTGGCTGTCGATCTTTTCCGACCTTAATCGGGCCAGATGGCTTTGTGGGCGTACTTGATGAAGGGGCCGGCTCTTTCACAGAACCAATTGGCCGCATTTCCCGGACCTGTTGCATCCGAGGACGCCGCATCGCATCCGAAGCAGAATTATCCGGCGTTGTCGGTGGAATCGGTGCAGGAGGAGCAATAGTAGCAGCGATGGGGGCGACCGTGATAGTTTGGGTTGGAGCGGATGTTGTGGCAGGTTCTGCTTCGGCCGGTGCTTCCGCAGCGACCGTCTCAGCAACCTCAGGAATCTCCGCGACAGGAACGACTGCCTCTACCACATCGGCGACTACCGGAGTCTCGGCGATCACCTCGGGCTGTGGAACAGATTCCTCTACTGGTGGAGGGCTTGCTTCTTCAGCCTGCTGTACTTCTTCAAGCTGTTCTTCTTGCTGAGATCTTCCGGACTGAGTTCGAACACTTCCAGTCCCGATTACTCGTACTCTACCGCCGTGTGCAGTTTGCTCACGAACCGGAGTTACATCTGGCGCTGGAGCCTGAGGGGTGACGACAGTCCCTTTTTTGCGGACATAAGCGACAACCTGATCTCGTTCCTCTTCGCTGATGGTCGCGAGAGCGTTGCGCAACTTGACGCCGGCTTCTTCACAAAGGTCGATCAACACCTTGCTGTCGAGGCCCAGGTCTCTGGCAAGGGCAAAGATTCTAATCTTCAAAACATAACCCCTTAGGCCGACAAGGTATGATTCCAGAAACACTCCGGCATACCAGCGGCACAGAACCTCAAACAACGACTGGACGAAAACTGAGAAGACTCATTTGCAGTCCCTTGGCAGTCACCTACTGACCACCCAGCTTCGACCAGTTTCCGGCGAATGCCGATCACAGCCAAAAAACGAAGACGCACGATATTGACGATAAACAAGTTCAGTTACTGAAGACCGTGACTCCTCTGTTTTTTGACATCCGCCCCGGCGTTGCGAAGATCAAGGCAAAAAATGGTCGCTCCGTATGTTGCGACCGCAGTCGTTATTCCATCATTATTCTTCTACCACAGCCGAAGAATCGACAACTGCCTCAGGAGGCACAGTTTCCGGCTCCTGAATGGCAGCTTCTGCAACGGGAGGAGCCACCTTTGGTTTTGGGGGTTCTCCCTGACCTGCTGACTGTTTCTTTAGTTCCGCAGCAATTTTTTCCTCTGCCTCAAGTCGCTGACTCTCCCTGTCGGCGTATTCCACGATCTTGTCGCAGTCTTCGTCGGAAAGTCCACCAATTTCCGCCAATTGATCGGGCTCGATCACTGACAAGTCATCAAAAGTGAAGAACCCTTGAGACACCAGGTTCTCAGCAAGCTCGGCCGTAACTTCCGGGATCACGCAAAATGCTTCAATGGACTTATCAAGCTGCTGATCCAAAAGATCCTGGGTCATCACATTAATGTCCCACCCGACCAGCTTAGAAGCAAGCCTGACGTTCTGACCAAATTTGCCAATGGCCAGTGACAACTGATCCTCACGAACCAAGACAATCACCTTGCCAAGCATTGGGCAAAGGATCACGTCTTCCACTTCCGCCGGTTGCAAAGCATTCGGAACCAGAATGGAGAGCGAATCGTTCCAGCGAACAATATCTATTCGCTCACCAGCCAATTCCTCAACGATTCCCCGAATTCGAGCTCCGCGAACACCAACGCAGGCACCGACACAATCAATAGATGCGTCACCACAGCTTACGGCCACTTTTGAACGATTACCTGCTTCGCGGGCGATCGAACGGACCTCAATGACGCGGTCGTTTACTTCTGGTATTTCGACTTCAAAGAGTCGACGGACAAAATCAGCGTGCGTGCGTGACAAAATTACACGTACCCGAGAACCCGCTTTTCGCACGTCGAGAACAATCGCTCGAACTCGATCGCCGGTCCGATAGTTCTCTTTTCGGATCTGCTCGCTGCGAGGAAGAATCGCTTCGACCTTGCCAAGACTGACGATCACAGTCCCGCGGTCAACGCGAGTCACCTGGCCCGAAATCAGCTGACTACGAAGCTCAAGGTACTCTTCGTAGAGCGTATCTCTTTCCGCTTCGCGGATCTTTTGAATCATCACCTGCTTGGCAGTCTGAGCGGAAATTCGGCCCAGAAGGTCTCCAAGCAACTCAGGATCAAGCATCCGTCCGTCGCAGATCAAAGCTGGCTCACCAGATTCTCGATCGATGCGAACTTCAAGCTGCTCTTCCTCTGAGAAGTGCTTCCGAGCTGCCGACAAGATTGCCTGTTCGATCCCTTCAAACACGATTTCGGCGTCAATCGCCTTGTCGCGGTGAATCGCGTCGACAATTCTAAGGATTTCCGTGCCGTTCATGACTGGGTGTCTGGTTGTGCTGTGCGGGGTAAAAAAAAAGCGGGAGCAATGTCCCACTTTTCAAAGTCGACAGAAAATTCTGTCGAACACCTTTCCGTTGCCCAACGACCCACGCTCAGTGAACGAGTCACTCGGCGAAGCTCTATGGAAAACGGGGAAATGGAGTAAGATCTACATCTTGTCCATTTCAGGTTCCTTGAAGGCGGTTCAGGATCTTACAAACAGCAAACTTCCTCGAAAAAAACGCATGTCAGCCGGAAAAGTGTCCACTGTCACGCTATTTTCCCAAGGTTCTGCCGGGAAATTACTGGCATTTGCAAAGACTGTCAAGCATTGAGGCCCCTTTGAATGGCCGGTTCTCCGACAAGAGTGTTTTCTTTCTCTTTGTTCTTCGGTTCCTGAGTCACGCGGCGGAGACTTTCTATGTCGGGGGCAATTGAGGAATCTGGCCGCTCCTCCCGAGTTCCTCAACGAGTGCTCGGAAGAACCGGGCTGCAGGTTTCCTGTTTGGCGTTCGGTGCTGGTCCTGTGTCGGGGCTGATGACGGGTGACAATCTGGAATCACAGTCTGAGACGCTGCAGACACTTTACGATTCGGGAATAAACTGGATCGATACGGCGGCCGGTTACGGGAGTGGTTCATCAGAGAGAAGCATTGGTCGAGTGCTTGCAATGCTGCCGATCGAAGTGTCCCGCGAGTTCCATGTGGCGACCAAGGTCAGAATCGATTTCAGCTCTTCCCTGTCTTTTGCAGATCAAGTTCGGTTCAGCGTGGATGCCAGTTTGCAAAGACTTCAGGTTCCCAAAGTCAGCCTGCTGCAATTGCATAATGGGGTCACGGTTCGGCGAAATGACCAGCCGAGTTCTGTCGGAATAGCGGATGTGCTTGATTCCGGTGGAATACTTGATGCCTTGAAACGTGTCCAAGTCGAGGGGAAGGCCGACTTTCTCGGCTTAACGGGGACAGGGGCGGCGGAGCAGATGCGAGCTGTCGTGAACACCAGAGAGTTTGACACGATCCAAGTGCCGTTTAATCTGATTAATCCAAGTGCTGGCCGCCCGGTTGCTAACGATTTCGTGGAACAAAATTACGGGAATATTTTGGAAGACTGTCGGTCCGCCGGCATGGGCTGTTTTGCAATTCGAGTCTTCGCGGGTGGTGCTTTGCTGCAGCAGCCACCCAGCGATCACACTCTGAAAACGCCCTATTTCCCGCTGGATTTATATTGCAGAGATCTGGAACGTGCGGCGAGACTAGAAAACGGTGTGAGCGGGGCGGGACTTCTCGGTGGGGCGACCCTTCTACAAAAATCGATTGAGTTCGCGCTGTCCCACCCGGCTATTCATTCAGCAATTATCGGCTTTGGCACCCCTGAGCATGTCGTTGATGCGGTGCGGGCTCGGAATCGCATTTACTCGCACTGACCGATCAGGCGTGCCCTGCTCTTCAGGATTCGGCTTGATCGGTCGTGGGGACGACTTCTCGAATCAAAAGATTGTCTCAGGTTGATTGAGAGTCTCGAGGGGCTTCGAAAGCTCTTCCACTGAAATGCTTGGCCAACCTTTTCGCTCAAACGCCTTAGATCGGGCGGATAAATCGCAGGCGATTCCCATCAGCTGTCTTGACGACATCCAGAGTTTTTCGGGCGATCTTTTCTGCCGTTTCAGTTCCGACGAGCAGCACTGATTGTCCTCGATGAGCAAACACAACATCGCCCTTTTTCTCTTTGTCCGGACGAAACTCGACATGGCCATTCTCCATCGTAATCCGTACGGCAATTCCTTCCGGCTGCCGACGAAGTTTTCGTTTCAGCCTTGAGAAGGCTGTTGCGGTAACTTTGACCATTAATATGCTCCTTATGAGGACTTAACGTGTTGTGAATTCGAGGGCTTCAGCTGGAGGGAACGAATTGCTATAGCGAATCCAGCAAAGCCGATCGGCGACCAGGGGCCGGTCTGGCCGGCCCGGAATCACTCTTGGCATGGGCCTCGTTCACGGTAATCGATCGTCCGCAGAGTGATTGGCCATTGAGGCGGGCAATCGCTTCTTCCGCATCGTCCATTCCGGGCATCTGCACAAAGGCAAATCCACGGGGGGAACCAGTGCCTCGGTCGGTGGCCATCCTGACGGAGGAGACTCGACCATATCGTGCGAACATTCGCTCAATTTCACTTTCAGTCGCCTGAAACGACAAATTGCCAACAAATATTGTTGTCATTCAAATCATCCAGCCCCAGTTTGGGGCGATTGAGTGGCATTGGCCACTGAAATTAATAGCCGATCTGCTACGCAAACTAATTGCCCTGACTTAAGTTGCTGGGCAGTTGCAGATCGATCAAAAACTCTGAAAAAAACTGCCGTCGGTTTAGGGAGGGCTTGGTCGTGCGACAGAGACAGCACTCGGCTCGCGTCAATTGAAGTTGGGAAATTCAGGCACACAACATGAGTTGTCTGAAACTGAATGGGCCCAATCTACCGTTTAGGGACCTGTGAGGTCCAAGGCGTAAAGATCTACCTTTGTTGAACTCAGATTCTCTGAGACGTGAGTTCAGCAGGAACGCTCTTCTCGAATGAGTGAGAGTTCCGAAGTTTTAAAGCGACCGTGGAGTGGAAGACTCGTCTTCCGATCGCGATCACACTGATCGAATCAGCGGCGTTTCACAGACTGCCTAGTGCAAGTCTACACGATATCGACACAAAAATTCCGACGAATCCTGCTTTTATTCCGCCATACTTTTGTCGTCGCCCCTAAGCCCAGTCTCAGGAACGTGTTACAGTGAGGGAAAGTTTCTGGGTCGAGGTGCCAATGTCACTCACTGTGCAGGTCGAGTGCATTATCGAACGCATTATCATGATCGATCGCGTTAGGAGCGGGACGCCATGGTTTTGGGGATACTGAGTTCTTGAATCACATTGTGAAATGCCTGGTCGCGGTACTTCCGGCATCCGCCACGTTAGCATCAAACGCTGAGCCGTTTATTCAAAAATGGAGATTTGCCCGGCTGGCTGTGATTGGCCTGAAGCCTGGATGCCCACACTCCTTGTGGTCATGCAAAGATCTGATTTATGACTGATCCCTCAACATCTGTCAGTCGAAAATCTCTTCCACCGTATCGATATGTGAGTCGCTCGTGATCCAATCCGAGCAAATGCAGAATGGTGGCGTGGAGATCATGGACATGAACTTTGTCCTGTGTCGCATAAAAACCGAACTCATCTGATTCACCATAGCTGAATCCGGCTTTGACTCCGCCTCCCGCCATCCAGTAAGTGAATGCGTGAGGATTGTGATCGCGGCCATTATCGCCCTGCGCAGTGGGAGTTCTGCCAAACTCAGCACCCCAGATCAAGAGAGTTTCATCCAGCAAACCTCGCTGCTTAAGATCAGTCAGCAGGCCCGCAATCGGACGATCAACCTGCTCCGCCAACGTACCGTGTTGCTCTTTCAAGTCGGAATGCTGATCCCAATAGGCGTGAGACGATTGTACAAAACGCACTCCGGATTCGGACAGTCGGCGTGCAAGCAAACACTGGCGTCCAAAGCTGTCGGTCGGACCGCCGTCGATACCATAGAGCTTCAAAGTCGACTCACTCTCGCTGTCAATTTCCAGGACTTCAGGGGCTTCGGTCTGCATCCGAAACGCCAGCTCAAAGGATTCGATACGCGCATCCAGATCTGCATCAGCCATTGAATGCGGAACTGGTCTTTTTAGTTGATCCAGATCTCTGGCAAAGTTGAGTTGAAGGGCCTGGAGTTCCGCCGGAATGTTAGGGTTCGTCAGATTTGGGACGATAGAGTCTTCCTCTGCTTTTCGCTTCTTTGCTGACCCAATCCGAGTGGCCTGATGAATTGGCGGCAGAAATGCCGAGCCAAAGTTTCTGACTCCACCGTGACCCAACGTTGGGCTGATCGTTATGAAGCTGGGCAGACTGTCGTTTTCAGTGCCAAGGCCATAGCTGATCCATGCGCCCATACTGGGCCGGACAAAAGTGTCAGATCCTGTATGCATCTTGAGCAGCGCACCGCC